>WLEB01000017.1 GCA_009704505.1 Actinomycetota bacterium
AAGGCCTATTTCTGAGTTTTCAGGCCGAACATTTCCTTGTTTAAGGGCTAGAAGTTAGGCTTACATCATGAACTCAAAGTTACGAGATAGTGCGCCTTTATTAGATGCCTATCTGTCCTACTTTGAGACCAACCGCACAGCTTTTACTATTCCAGGTCACAAACAGAAAGCATCTCGACTAGATGATGGTCTGGGAGCAGTAGTTGATAGCGATACACCTTTATACGGTGGGCTAGATGCAATAAAGCTGACACAAGGAGTTCTCAAGAAAGCTGAAGGGTTGGCAGCCAAGTTATGGGGCGCCGACTATGCACGATTTTCAACTGGTGGCTCTACGCATGCTAACCAAGCAATCATTTTAGCGTTAGGAAAACCTGGTGAGAAAATTGCGTTGACACGAACAGCTCACCGATCTGTCCTTAGTGCACTAGTTTTAACTGGGTTAGAGCCAATTTGGTTAACACCAGAGATCGATGCAAAAACTGGTGTGCCTACGGGAATTCCTGTTAAAGAGTTGGAAAGAGTTCTTGATCAAAAACCAATCGCACTGTTGCTTACTGAGCCAAGTTACTTAGGAACTTTGTCAGAACTTGAAAGTTTGATATCAAAAGCACATGCTCACTCAATTCCTATCATTGTTGATGCTGCGTGGGGGGCTCACTTTGGATTTAACTCAAACCTGCCTGAACATGCATTGCAGATGGGCGCCGATGCACTAATAACTAGTGTGCATAAAACGTTGCCAGGTTATAGCGCTTCTGCATTGCTATTAGCCCAGGGCACATTGTTAAACCTTGATCGCATCGAACAGAGCTTTGAAACAACTCACACCACGTCACCTGCAGGTGCTCCTCTTGCCTCTATCGATGGGTGCCGGGCACTTTTGCAAAACCGTGGGGATCAACTAACGGCAAACCTTGTTGACTTGGTTAATGCATTTAAGGATAAAGTTGATAAGGCATGTGGAATGTCCGTCTTTCTCAATGCGTCAGATTTTCCAGAAGGCAGATTTGATCCTGCAAAAGTTGTCCTAAGGGCCAATCTGCTTGGAGTCTCTGGCGTGGATGTTGAAAATGAATTAGAAAAACACAACATTCGTGTTGAAATGGCAGATCAAGACACAATTGTTTTCCTTGCAACACTGGCCGATAGATCGGAAGATTTTGATGAAGTTGCCGCAAAGCTGATTCCAATCCTAGAAAAATTGCGCTCTCAGCCTCGCCAAACACAGACAGCGCTTAGTTGGTCGATTGTTCCTAAGGTTGGTATGTCGATTAGAGATGCCTACTTTGCAGATACAGAGTTTGTAAGCGCAGCCGATGCCGTCGGTCGCGTGAGTGCAGATTTGATTGCACCTTATCCACCAGGTGTTGCAGTAGTTGCACCAGGTGAAGTTTTAACGGCTCAAATAGTCGATGGTCTGGCGACAAGTAAAACAGCTGGAGTTCGAATTGCTTATGCAAGTGATCCAACGTTAAAGACTTATCGAGTAACTAAATCCCACTAGAGCTTAATTAACGAAGGTGGCTCTGTTCATTTAATGTTCTAAGCGCCCGTAAACCATCGCTAGGCCAGATAGAGACAGTTGTAATCGAACAAGGTGAGATATCAATATGGAAAATCGATTCAGCAGGTCCGCCGATGACATTTTTTACGGCCGATTTAATAGTTCCGTTATGCGTTACAACTGCAACTCGCTGGCCTGGAAATTCACTAGCGATTTTATCTAGAGCAAACTCAATTCTTTGGCCAACGCTGTCATATGACTCACCCTCTGGCGGTGCAAATGCTGTTGAAGATATCCACGCCTGATAGTCGGCCGGATACTTTTCTTTAACTTCATCAATAGACATGCCATCCCAAATGCCAAAAGAACACTCAATCCATTCATCTTCAAAAATGATTGGCAGTCCAGTCAATCGTGAGAGCGCTTCGGCAGTTTGAGTCGTTCTACGCAAAGGCGAAGAGATGATGACTTCTGGGTTTAAATCTGCGATTGCGCGGGCAACTTTTTCTGCTTGCTCTAAACCGGTGTTGGTTAATTCGGGATTGAGCGGCCCATCTCCTGAAAACTTCTTAAAGGGAGTCAGTACTGTTTCGCCATGTCGAATAAGAAATATCGTCGTTGCTTTCTCTGTTGTAAGCAAGCGCTCTGTTAAAAAGTTTTGCTGGTGGTAGACAACTTCTCCTCCACCAGATTGCTGATCTAGTGCTTTATTAGCAAGGCGATCTGCGTGAGAGTTTTCATCACGTGGGATCCATGTATAACTGACTTGAGAAGGATTATGAGCTGCCCTTGCATCTTGTGCCATTACGCGCATATCTGCATGTTTGATCTGCCAGCGGCCAGACATTTGCTCTACTACTAATTTGCTATCCATCTTCACATCAATAGTTGCCGTTGGATCAATCTCGTGAATAGCTGTAAGACCGGCTATCAATCCAGCGTATTCAGCAACATTGTTGGTAGCTATCCCAATAAAGTCATAAAGCTCGGCAATTATTTTTCCATTTTCAGTAATGACTGATCCATAACCTGCAGGACCAGGATTACCACGTGATCCACCGTCTGCAGTTAATGTGAAATGTCTGGCCATTTTTAAACTCCGCGCACCAAAATGCATCGACACTCTTCACAACGAACAACTTCATCTTCGGCTAAATCAGACAATCTTTTTATCTCAACGGCATTAATAGAAAGATTGCATCCAGAACATGCACCGGCAACTAGTGCTGCAGCCCCTGGCCCACCAGAATCTGCTCGGATTTTCTCGTATAGATCAAGGAAGCTTTTTTCGACTCCACTTACTAATTTTGATCGATCACTTGCAATAGTTTCTAGCTCAGAGTTAATGGCGGCCAATGCATTTTCTTTTCGAATCTCTAGATCTGCAATAACAGCGGCTTGCTCATTGCCTTCTTGTGAGAGCGTGGAGATGCTTGCCTGAATTGAATCCACTCTCATCATGATTTCTAGTTCGACTTCTTCAAGCTCTGCTCTGCGTGTGCCTAGGGTTCCAACTTCATGTTGTAGTTGTTCTAACTCTTTTGGTGATGCAGAACCACCTGCAAGACGGGCTTCATCTCGAGTGATTCTAGAAACTACTTGCTCAACATCTGCCTCTGCTCGAAGTAGTTCGCGCTTTACATCGCTTAACTCAGTCTCGGCAGCAATTCTTAGATCACGTGCATTATTGAACTTAACTGTTGCGCTTGTAATTTCTTGTAGTTCTGGAAGGGTTGCAGCCTTGTGTCGCAGCAAATTAGCCTGCTGATCTAATTGCGCCACGTTAAGAATTGAACGCTGGTCGTTGGGAGTGGCCTTCATGCTCATAAACCCCCGCCGCGATTAGATTGTTAAGTGACAGTTTATGTTAGGGGTGTATTAAAACCAAATAACTGTGCAATGCAGTAAATCTATGAGCAATCCATTAGTGGAGCGATCCTTTAAATGGTTTGCTGCTTAGTTTCATCCCTATGTTTGCGGAGATAAACCATAAATGGCGTTCCTCCAGTACCTACAGCAGATGGATTTCCTGGGGTCGCTTGTGCTTGAGCATGGATATATGTTCCGGCATACTCCAAATGCATGGCTCTGAAGTTTGCAACTAACTCAATACAGTCGTTGAAAACTTCAGTTAAGAAACTCTTCTTAGTTGAAGTTACAAAATCACGAACTGATGGACCAGCTTCGACTGCTTGAATGAATGCAACGTGAGCCGGTGGCATGTATGTTCGCATTTCCATTAAATACTCTCGCAATTCATCTTTCTCATGCTCAATACCCAAAACTCCATCCATTGCAGGAATGATTGCACTTTGAGCGCCAGTCTCACCACGGAATTTTTGCCCAACGCCTTTGTAGTGATCTACTCCTTCATAGACAACGCCATCTGGCAGTGAAGGATTGTTTCTCCAGCCAAAAATATATGGACGAACTCTGTGAAAATAAATATATGGATCACATCTTTCTGGCATGCGACCAAGTACTTCATACATTGCAGCTAATGCGCTGCGCAATTTAACAAGTGCGGCTTCAACTTTTTCTGCATCTGCTAAAACTACTGCTTCTTGTGCCTGTTCAATTGCCTTAAGTGCTTTACCGGCTTTTTTCTCAATTTCTATGTGAATTAAAATGAACCACTCTTCATCTTGCCCACCTAAGAAACACTGCAATAATCCAATATTTCCACATTCGATTACACCAGATTTATCAAATCTGCGCCAATTATCAGAGGCGTAACTTTGATAAGAAAGAATTGGTGGGCGGCCTACTAGTTTTCCGACTTCATACCAAGGCTTGGCTAAAACTGCCGGCATAACAGTTGCAGCCTCATTTTCACTCCATTGATAGGCCTGTCCGATATAACTTAAAACTAACATTGCTCGTTGAACTTCAGCTTCTCCATTTAACTTATTAATGTTGAATTGAGGAAGCGCTTTAACTCTTTGGCGAAAATTTGTACCCATTAACAACTTGGGAAGATCCTTACCGAATTGGTCCCACTCTTCATTGCCAGGCGATAGGGATTGAGCTGGATCATATGAAGGTAAATAGCCATACTCTTCAGTGATTCCATAATCGGCGATCTTGGCTGGTTTCATGAAACTCCTTAAGTTTTGAAACAAAACGTGGGCGGTGAGGGTTTCGAACCCCCGACATTCTCGGTGTAAACGAGACGCTCTACCACTGAGCTAACCACCCGGTATTGCAGGATCGAATCTTAACTTACGAGCCCGCAAACTACTAAATCACGCTTATAGAGATGCGATTGCTGCCTTGTAATCAGCATTCTCTCTTGCTGCCCAACCGTTTTTGACTTCCCATCGCAAAACGCCTTCTTTGTCGATCAAGAAACTTCCACGAAGTGCACAACCTTTTGATTCTTCAAAGACTCCATAAGATTTTGCAACGGCGCCGTGTGGCCAAAAATCTGAAAGAACAGGAAATTCGTATCCCTCTTTTTCAGCAAATACACGTTGCACATATGGTGAATCACAAGAAACTGTGATTACCTGCAGGTCATCATTTTGAAATGATGAAAGGTCATCACGAAGTGCGCATAGCTCGCCGGTGCATGTTCCTGTGAATGAAAATGGGTAGAACATGAGTAACACGTTCTTCTTGCCCTTAAATGATGAGAGAGTAACTTTTTCGCCATGCTGATTTGGAATTTCAAAATCAGGTGCTGCTTGCCCAATTGATAATGTCATTGGGCAAACTTAGCGCTTGAGCGACTTACGTGCCACTAGACGTGTTGCAGACCAATCTTTTGCGAGCGCAATTGTTGATGTCTGACTTAACCCAGCTACAGGAGCTGCATCTTGAATATCACTTGGCTCAACATGGCCATCTCGACCAACCTTTGGTGTTAACACCCAGATCGAACCGTTTTCTGCCAGATATGTAATTGCATCCATCAGTTCATCAACTAAATCACCGTCGCCATCTCGCCACCATATGATCACGGCATCTACAACATCGGTAGTGGAGTTTTCTATTAACTCTGTCTCAGTAATACCGCGGATCTCGTCTCGAAGTGTGGAATCACAATCACTGTCAAAGCCCAACTCCAGTACAAGGTCCCCTTTGGCTAATCCCATCCTTGTTGGCACTGGATAAGTCCACACAATCGGCCCCATAAGCGCAAGAGGTATTTTGGCCCAATTTTTGAGCCGTTCAATTTCCACTTACGGCCCATAACACGCGAGAATAGGCACATGAGCGAAAACTTCGAGGCGCCTGATTTAAATATCGATCAGTTAGTCGATACCGATCCCTCTGAGTCCGCTGAATGGCGCGCATCCTTTGACGCGGCGTTAAAAGCTGCAGGTCCAGTTCGTGCTCGTTATCTAATGCTCAATCTTTTGCAACATGCACGTGAACAAAATGTTGGAATCTCAGCTCTTCGAACATCTGATTACATCAACACCATTTCCCCAGAACATGAGGCACCTTTTCCAGGTGATGAAGATTTAGAGCGCAAGATTCGCCGAATCAATCGTTGGAACGCTGCAATGTTGGTGCACAGAGCCCAGCGTCCAGGTGTTGGCGTTGGCGGGCATATATCAACATATGCCTCATCTGCAGCGCTATATGAAGTTGGCTTTAACCATTTTTTCCGCGGACAAGATCATGTCGGCGGCGGAGATCAAATCTTCTTCCAAGGCCATGCAAGTCCTGGAATGTATGCACGAGCATTTCTAGAGGGACGACTTACTGAAAATCAATTAGATGGTTTCCGCCAAGAGCTTTCACATCCTGGAGGCGGACTCTCTTCATATCCTCACCCTCGATTGATGCCAGAGTTTTGGCAGTTCCCGACAGTGTCTATGGGAATTGGTCCGCTGAATGCAATTTATCAAGCACGCTATAACCGCTATTTACATAACCGTGGAATTAAAGACACAAGTGATCAAAATGTTTGGGCATTTTTGGGCGATGGTGAAGTAGATGAAGTAGATACATTAGGCGCAATAGGACTTGCCACTAGAGAGAAGTTAGATAACTTAACTTTTGTTGTTAACTGTAATTTGCAACGCCTTGATGGGCCAGTACGAGGTAATGGAAAAATCATTCAAGAGCTTGAAGCTATCTTTGGTGGTGCTGGTTGGAACGTAATCAAAGTTGTGTGGGGTCGAGGTTGGGATCCACTTCTAGCAAAAGATCGTGAAGGCGCTCTCGTTAAAATCATGAATGAGACTCTTGATGGTGATTATCAAACATTTAAGGCCGAATCAGGTAAGTACATTCGCGATAATTTCTTTGGTCAAGATCCTCGCACTGCTGCATTAGTTGCCGACTGGAGCGATGATCAGATCTGGAACCTCAAGCGAGGTGGGCACGATTATCAGAAACTTTATGCCGCCTACACAGCTGCAACACAAAAGAATGGCCGCCCAACAGTTATTTTGGCTAAGACTGTTAAGGGTTGGACACTTGGTTCTCACTTTGAAGGTCGTAACTCAACACATCAGATGAAAAAGATGACTCTAGAAGACATTCAGATGTTTAGAGATACTTTGCATCTAGATATTCCAGATTCAAAGTTAGACAAGTATTTGCCGCCATATTATTTGCCTGCACCTGATTCACCTGAGGCTAAATATGTTGCTGAACGTAGAGCAGAACTTGGTGGTTCAATTCCGCGACGTAGATCGAAATCACGTCCACTTACTCTTCCCAATGACAGTGTCTATGAATCTGCAAAACGTGGTTCTGGACAACAAGAAATAGCTACGACTATGGCTTTTGTTCGCATGCTAAAAGATCTTGTAAAGGATCCGGGGCTCGGTTCTCGAATTGTGCCCATTATTCCTGATGAGGCACGCACATTTGGTTTGGATTCACTATTTCCAACGTTAAAGATCTATTCACCACACGGTCAAAAATACACTGCAGTTGATCGCGAACTGATGCTCTCATATAAGGAATCAACTTCTGGTGTTATCTTGCATGAAGGTATCAATGAAGCTGGCTCTGTTGCATCATTTACTGCAGTTGGATCTTCATATTCAACTCATGATGAGCCAATGATTCCTATGTACATTTTCTACTCAATGTTTGGTTTCCAGCGAACAGGTGATGGTTTCTGGGCAGCTGCAGATCAACTTGTACGTGGTTTTGTCATTGGCGCGACGGCAGGGCGAACAACACTTAATGGTGAAGGTTTACAACACGAAGATGGTCATTCGCTACTTCTTGCAGCAACAAATCCTGCAGTAGTTGCATACGATCCAGCATATGCATTTGAGCTAGGACATATTGTTAAAGATGGACTACGTAGAATGTATGGCGAGAATAGTGAAAACATCTTCTACTACTTAACTGTCTATAACGAGCCTTATGTTCAGCCTGCAGAGCCTGAGAATTTAGATGTTGCCGGTCTGCTCAAGGGAATCTATCTGTACTCACCTGCTAAGAAATCTCGCAAAAAGAGTGCGCAGATATTGGCTTCAGGAGTCGGTGTTAACTGGGCACTTAAGGCACAGCAGCTTCTAAACGATGATTGGGGCGTAAAGGCCTCTGTCTGGTCAGTGACATCATGGAATGAGCTTCGCCGCGATGGACTAGAAACTGATCGACACAATTTGTTAAACCCTAACGATCATCGCCAAGCATATGTAACAACTAAATTGGCAGATGCTAAGGGGCCGGTAGTTGCAGTCAGTGACTATATGCGCGCAGTACAAGATCAAATCTCACCGTGGATAGAACAACCTTTCTGCTCATTAGGAACAGATGGCTTTGGACTATCAGATACACGTGGGGCTTTACGTAGACACTTTAAAGTTGATGCTGAATCCATTGCAGTTGCAGTATTACAACAGCTTGTAGAGGCTGGAAAGATTAAAAAGAGTGTTCTAACAAAGGCTATGGCCAAATATAAGATTCACGATGTAACGGCTGCAGATGCTGGTAACACAGAGGGTTCTGGTTGATTTTTCTAGTTAAAAGATAGAGCTGGCAAGTTCTTTTCTTGCAGAGATTAACCGTGGATCACTTTGATCGACTAATGCAAACAAATTGAGCAAATGGTTTTTAACCTTGTTTTTATCATCACCATGGGTTGCCTTCACCAAATTCAACAATCTAGAAAAGGCTGCCTCTACTCCACCATTGACTATCTCGATATCTGCCGCCTTTAGTTGAAGATCAATATCTGTTGGAGATTTGGTTGACTCTTCTACTACCTGATTGAGATCAAGGCCCTCTGTTCTAATAAGAAGTTGAGTCTGAGCTAAGCCAAGTTTTGCTAAGTTTTCATTTGGTTTTCTAGATAACCATTTTTTATACGCTGCCTCTGCTTGGGCAAACTCACCAGATTCCAGAGCTTTCATCGCTTCTTCTTCTTCAGGTTCCATCTGTTCGACAGGAGCCTCGCCAATTCCTTGCTGCGCCGAAAGCGCCAAGACTTTATCGATGACGAGTCGAACCTGTGCCTCTGGATAAGCCTGTTCAAACAAAGGCACCATTTGTTCTGCAATTATCGCTACAGCATATGGAACATTCTTTGTTTGAAATGCTTGAGCGATCTCTGGGTGAGTATCAATGTTTACTCGAGCAAGGCTCCACTTGGCTTCGTAAACCTGTTCCAACTTTCCAAGTGTTGTAATCATCGCTTGAGACTCAACGCTTCTTGGTGACCACATTAAAACAATGACAGGTCTGACCAAGGACAAAGGCAAGATATTGGAGTTTAAGTTCTCGACAGTTACTTCAAGGCCAGGCAAAGGCAGGTCTGGGTCGGCCTTTGGCTTAGTTAATGAACTTAAATCAAAGGCCTGGCCAAAATTAGGTGGCAAACTCATAGAACAATCCTATCTATCTGGCTAATTAACCTGCAAACATCATCTGTAACCACCAAAGTAACGCTTACACACTTTAGAATAAGAGTATGGCTACTTCAAAGAAAATCAAAAAAGCTGCAGCGTCTGCCTCACAACCAAAAAGAAAAATAAGTAATTTTGGAGTATCCGGTCTTCCAATCAATAAAACTCAGCCTTTTTACTTTGGATTTGTTGCAACATTAGGTGTTTTAACCGCAATTGTTTTGCTCCGAGCGTTAGAGAGTGTTAGTCAAATATTCGTTTTAATCCTGGTTTCACTTTTCTTGGCTACTGGATTAAATCCAGCCGTTGAAGCTTTGCGCAAGCGCAATCTTTCCCGAGGCTCTGCAGTAGCAGTAATTTTCTCTTCAGTTATTCTCTTTGTTGTATTTTTCGCTTTCGTAGTTGTACCACCAGTGGTTAATCAGGGAACAAATTTAATTGAGAACGCCCCGCAGTTACTTGATGACCTTATGAAGAATCAAACTATAAATAGCTTGAATGACCAATTTGGATTGATTGATACATTGCAGTCCAGATTAAACTCTGTGACATCTGATGGGACGCTACTGATTTCAACATTTGGTGGAGTTATTGGTGTTGGCCAGAGTATTCTTTCGGGATTTTTCACCGCACTTACTATCTTAGTTCTAACGCTATATTTTATAACTTCACTTCCACAAGCTGTGTCTCTTGGATTATCTTTAGTACCCTCATCTCGTCGGGAAAGAGTTGGAAAACTTACCAATGCTGTTATTGAACGAGTTGGTTTATTTGTAGGAAGCCAGATCCTAATTGCTGCCATGGCTGGAGTTTTTGTTGTCCTTTTAACATCGATATTAGGAATGCCATCTCCAATCGCAATTGGAATGATTGTTTTTGTTGTGGCTTTGATTCCGCTTATTGGTCACTTTATTGGCGCTGGCGTAGTTACTTTGATTGCATTAACTCAATCCCCATTAATCGGTCTCATAGCATTTGTGGCTTATGTGCTCTATGTTCAAATTGAAAACTATGTTGTGACTCCCCGAATAATGAAGAGGACTCTTTCTGTGCCGGGAGCTGTAACAATTATTTCGGCATTGATCGGCTCTTCACTATTGGGCTTGGTTGGTGGATTGCTCGCAGTTCCCGTTGCTGCATCAATAATCTTAATTTTGGATGAGGTTGTAATTCCTCGGGCAAATAAAGCTTAAAACTCAAGAGGAAGTTTTTGATCTTTTCCAGTAACTATTGATGTAATTTCAGATAAAACTCTGTGCACCGAAGGCTCTCCTAGCCATAAATGTTTAGCTTCGTCCACAGCGACAACCTTCATTGTTGGAACGATTGCAAATCGTTGACGTGCCTGGTCTGGCTTTAGATAGTCATCTAGCTCTGGGACAAGAGCAGTAATCGGTCTTGAATCACTATTCCAATACTTAAGTTGTTCATCAGTAGTTGTTCTAAGTGGAGGGCTGAGCAAGATCAATCCCTTATGCCTTGGATCTTTTGCATGTTGTAATGCTAAATCTGTGCCAAAAGACCACCCTACGACCCACACATTTTCTAACTTTAAAACATCAAAGCAGTAAGCCAGCATTGCTTCTACGTCGTAATGTTCAGCAATTCCATTATCAAATTCTCCAGTGCTTGTTCCGGCATCACTCGTTGTTCCCCGTGTATTGAATCTGACCACTGTTAGATCGGCCATTGCAGGTAAGCGATTTGCAGCCTTTTTATAGATGTGACTGTCCATCATTCCACCTGCTGTTGGCAGGGGATGTAAACATAAAATTGCGCCTTTTGATTTTTGTAGAGGAGCGGCAACTTCTCCAACTAAAACAACACCATCCTTAGTGGTTACCTCAAATGGGGTTCTAACCGATGGAAATATGGAGCCAGGACCTACTCTCATTTTCATACTTCAGATTCTATCTGTAGGAGGCTAGGCTTACGGACATGGCCAAAACATTTAATTCGCTCAATCCCGTAACCAATAAAGTAATTGGAAAATACCCAATTCAATTGGATAAGGAAGTAGATCTCGTTGTTGCCCAAGCGCGAATTGCAACGTCCCAATGGGTCAAGCTGGGATTTAATGGCCGGAAAAAAACTTTACTCGCATGGAGCAGTCACATCATTAAAAACATTGAAGAGATTGCATCACTTATCTCTGAAGAAACAGGCAAGCCCTTAAGTGATGCACGGTTAGAAGTGAGCATCGCAGTTAGCCATATTGGTTGGGTGGCTCGTCATGCAGAAGACATTATGCGGACTTCTCATAGAGCACCTGGTGCTTTAATGGCAAATATGTCGGCAACTGTTGAACGTTCGCCCGTAGGTGTTGTTGGCGTAATTGGTCCTTGGAACTATCCAATATTCACACCGGTTGGATCGATTGCTTACGCATTAGCCGCAGGCAATACCGTCGTGTTTAAGCCAAGTGAGTTCACACCAGGTGTGGGTGTGTGGCTGGAGCAAAGCTTTAAAACTGTTGCGCCATTTGCCGGCATCTTCTCGATAATTACCGGGTTCGGACAGACAGGTGCAGCGCTGTGCAATAGCGCAATCAACAAACTTTCTTTCACTGGTTCTACTAGAACGGCCAAACTAGTAGCCGCAGCGTGTGCTGCAAAGATGATTCCTGTTGTTTTAGAGTGTGGTGGAAAAGATCCTGTGATTGTGGCATCAGATGCAAATCTAGATCGCGCTGTAGATGCAACGATCTGGTCTGCCATGGCTAACTCCGGGCAATCCTGCATTGGCGCCGAAAGAGTGTATGTAGATAAAAAAGTTGCACCGCAATTTATCGCCAAAGCAGTTGAACTTGCCAAGACCGTGAAGGCGGGTGCACCTGGAGAAGGCAATTACGGCCCTGTCACGATGCCGTCACAACTAAATATCATTGCCTCTCACATAAAGGCTGCAATTAAAGATGGTGGAAAGTTTGCTTATGGAAGTGCAAAGTCTGTACAAGCACCATTTGTTCAGCCAGTAATTTTGGTTGATGTTCCAGAGAATTCAACTGCTGTTAGAGAAGAAAGCTTTGGCCCAATAATTATCATCAATACCGTTGAAAACATGCAAGAGGCTATCAAGCTCTCTAATGCATCTAGTTATGGCTTAGGTGCAAATGTATGGTCAAAGCGCCAAGGAAAAAAGATTGCCTCGCAACTACATTGTGGAATGGTTGCGATTAACTCCACTTTCTCATTTGCTGCGATTGCTGCGGTGCCATTTGGCGGTGTAAAAGACAGTGGCTATGGAAGAGTGCACGGACCTGAAGGTTTATTGGAATACTCCTATGCACGCACTGTGGTTCGCACACGATTTAATCTTCCGATCAACTTCTTAAGCTTTAAGCGACGCGCAAAAGATGATCGATTGGTAATTAAAGCCACCAAGTTTCTAAAGGGAAGACTCGGCTAAATTATTTTAGAAGGCCTCAACAGTTAAAACTTTGGAGCATTTCTAGTTCGTTCTGTATTGGGTCTGCGGTTATCTTTCTTGCTCCAACAGGTGTTGTGCCAATGGCGGCGACCATCTTCATCATATTCAAGCCATGCAACTATGTGTGGTGTTGCTAGAGGAATAAGCTGATCACAACCTGGGCATCGATATGGCTTTGTAGATCCCGAACCAGTTAATCGGCGAACAATGTATGTCCCATCTTTATGATCTTCTCTACTCTCACCCGTAGAGGCGATATTGATTTCACGCGGTTCAACCGGCTTTTCTCGCTTCTTTGGATAATTTCTACGGGGGCTCACAGGAGTATTTTCGCATAGTAAAGTATCGGCATGAGCCTCATCGAAGTTAAAGGCCTAAAGAAAAACTACGGTGATCTACAGGCCGTTCGTGGACTCGACCTTCAGATCGAGCAAGGCGAAATCTTCTCTCTACTTGGCCCAAATGGAGCAGGAAAAACTACAACTGTAGAAATTCTCGAAGGTTTCAGAGTTCGGGATTCAGGATCTGTCAGCGTTCTCGGTGTTGATCCGCAAGTTAAGGGTGCAGAATCTCGCATATGGCGAAATCGTATTGGGATTGTTTTACAAAACTCGGCAGATGCTGGTGACTTAAGTGTTGGTGAAACAGTTGAACATTTCAGTAACTACTACTCAAATCCCTTAGATGTCCAGCACGTTATAGACAGTGTCGGTCTATCGGAAAAACAAGGCGCACTCATTAGAACTTTATCTGGTGGTCAACGCCGTCGATTAGATGTTGCACTTGGAATCATTGGAAATCCAGAGCTCTTGTTTTTAGATGAGCCAACAACTGGCTTTGACCCGCAGGCACGTCGAGCATTCTGGTCTCTGATTCAACAACTTCGAAGTAATGGAACCACAATCCTTTTGACAACACATTATTTAGATGAGGCACAAGCACTTGCTGATCGAGTTGCTGTTATAAATCATGGACAGATAGTTGAAATCTCAACTCCAACTGAACTAGGTGGACGAGCAACGGCTCAGGCCACAGTTCAGTGGCGTGATGGAGCACAAATTAAAATGGAGAAAACCGATAACCCAACCACGCTTGTCACTAAGCTTTCTACGCAATTTGGCGGTGAAGTGCCGGAATTAATCGTTACAAGACCGTCATTAGAAGATATCTACCTTGAGATGATTGGCAATCCTGATGAATAAGGTTCCTAGCGCTCTGAAAATTGGGCTTCGACGTGGAAGTTTAGAGATCAAACAATTTTCACGACAAAGAGAGTCCGTAGTATTCACATTGTTTTTCCCAGTCATTTTGTTGGTAATTTTTGGTTCGGTTTTTCAAAACACCATTGCACCAGGTGTGACATTTTCTCAGTACTTTGTGGCAGGTATGATCGCTTCAGGACTGGTTAATACTGGTTTTCAAGCACTTGCAATCACAATTCCAATGGAAAGAGATGTGGGTGCTCTCAAGCGTTTACGTGGAACGCCAATGCCAGCTTCTAGCTATTTCATTGGTAAAGCGATCCTGATTTTTGCAAGCATGGCTGTACAGATCTTGATGCTACTTGGCTTTGGAGTTCTGTTTTTTGGATTAGAGATGCCAACTGAAATTAGTAAGTGGATCACCTTTACTTGGTTAGTTGTTTTGGGAAGTGCTTGTTCAACTGCACTTGGAATTGCCTTTTCAATTGTTCCAAAATCTGGCAGAGGCGCATCGGCCGTTGTCTCCCCAATAGTAATTATCCTTCAGTTCTTTAGTGGAGTTTTCTTCGTATTCACTCAATTACCTTGGTGGATGCAGCAAGTTGCGGCGATTTTCCCTCTCAAATGGTTAACTCAAGGAATGCGTTCGGTTTTTCTTCCAGATTCTTTTGCAGCAGAAGAAGTTGCAGGGTCTTGGGAAATAGGACGTACTTTGATTATTCTCTTAATTTGGCTTGCAATTGGAATCTATTTCTCAGTCAGAAAATTTAAGTGGGACCGTGATTAAGCGTCTTCTTCTAGCAGTTCTGATGTTTTCCCTGATAACTCCTGCCGCGGTGTTGCCGTCCTATTCGGCAACTAGTTCACCTGCGCCAACAAAGAAGCCGACTGCAAAACCGACTGTTACAAAAAAGCCAACTGCTAAGCCCACAGCTAGCAAGAAGCCGACTGCAAAACCTAAAGCTACAAAAAAACCAACCACTAAGCCAAAGGTTAAGAAGAAGCCAAAGCCAAAGGCAACTTCAAAAGTTGCTCCCCTACCAACTCCTGTTTGGCCTCCAAAGGGTTTTAAGGTCAGTAGTAATGGAAGTACTTTTGCAAAGATTCCTACACTTGATGCTCTTAAGGGGCTTTCTAATATTGATTCAACCTTAGAGAAGTCACTTGCAGTGCAAGAAGATGGAGTGAGAGTCTGCGAGAAATATGCATGTGGTGCGATACAAGTAGCATCAACTGTTGGTTGTACTTATTGGATTGTTACAGCCGACGTTCGAAACCAAGTTTCAGCCACTGACAAAACTCTTAAGGTTCTGGGCCAACTTCGCACTACTTACGCAAAAACAGGGCCCAAGCAGTTTGCAACAATTCTTTTGGTCAGTAAAGAACTACTAGATCCACTTCACTCCATAGGAAACTTTAAAGCAGATTGTCGAAGTGACACTCCAAATGAAGTTGTCCCAACTACAACGTATACAAGCAACTCTTAGCGATTAGCTCCTGGCACCCAGAGTTGATCGCCAATCTTTTTGTTGGCGTCTCTAGCCAAAACAAAGAGAAGATCTGAGCAGCGATTTAAATACTTTGCGGTCAATGGGTTTACTCCCCCACCAAATGCATGAATTGCAGCCCATGTACGGCGCTCGGCTCTACGAACAACAGTGCGTGCCACATGAAGGTGTGCTGCAGCTGTAGTTCCAGATGGAAGTACAAAAGAGCGCAATGACTCTAAGCCTGCGTTGTATTTATCGATCTGCTCTTCTAGAAAAACGACTTGTGATTCAAGTACTCGAAGTGGTTCAAACTCTGGTGAATCCACTACTGGGGTGCAAAGATCTGCGCCAACATCAAAAAGGTCATTTTGAATTCGTACTAAAAGCGTACGGACTTCATCTGATAACTCATCTGCTGCAAGGACAACACCGATTGTCGAATTTGCCTCATCAACAGTTGCATATGCCTCTAGGCGTGGATCATTCTTTGAAGTACGGCTCATATCTCCAAGAGAGGTTGTTCCGTCGTCACCGGTCTTCGTATAAATGCGCGTTAAATTAACCATGGCCCTAGCCTATAAGTAGACTCAGCCTATGGCATCTCACGTGGCATCTCACGATCGTTTCCGCATCGTTGGAGGCAGGCCACTTAACGGTCAGGTAGCCGTTACAGGGGCAAAAAACTCGGTTTTAAAGTTAATGGCAGCATCCTTATTAGCCCCCGGTAAAACCGTAATACGAAATGTGCCCGCAATTGCAGATGTAGAGATTATGTCCGAGCTTTTGACTCGTTTAGGGTGCACAATCGATAGCAGTTCAGGTGTTGTCACAATTGATGTTCCTACTAAACCCGAGCATCGCGCAGATTATGACTTAGTAAGAAAAATGCGTGCCTCTATCAACGTGCTAGGCCCACTTGTTGCTCGAGTTGGTAAAGCAGAAGTTGCACTTCCTGGTGGAGATGCGATTGGATCGCGCGGTTTGGATTTTCACATTAAAGGCTTAGAAATTCTTGGTGCTAGTGCACATATTGAGCATGGATATGTCGTTGCCACAGCTGACAAAGGTTTAGTCGGTGCATCTGTAGATTTAGATTTTCCTAGTGTTGGTGCAACTGAAAACATAATGACCGCTGCAGTACTTGCACGTGGAGTAACAACTATTGAAAACGCTGCTCGTGAACCTGACATTGTTGATTTAGGTGAATTTCTGATTTCAATGGGTGCAAAGATAGAAGGTCTTGGCACATCAGTTATTTCAATTACTGGAGTTGAAAAGCTCTCCCCAACTGATCACACAACCGTTGCTGATCGAATAATTACTGGTACGTGGGCCTTTGCAGTAACGATGACTGGTGGAGATATCTCTATTCACGGCGCTCGGCCCGAGCATCTTGAAATTCCGTTAGAGAAGTTAACTTCTGCCGGAGCAGTTATAACTTCAATTAGCGATGGAATACGAGTACGGATGAATCATCGACCAAAATCAATTGATGTTGCAACGTTGCCATATCCTGGATTTCCAACTGATCTTTTGCCGATGGTTATTGCTCTTAATTCAATTGCCGAAGGGCATTCACTAGTGACTGAAAACGTTTTTGAATCTCGATTTATGTTCGTTAATGAACTCATTCGATTAGGTGCACAGATAAATGTTGATGGGCACCACGCATCTATTACTGGTGTAGAAGAACTATCTGGAGCACCCGTAGAGGCACATGACATACGCGCAGGTGCCGGATTGATCTTGGCTGCATTAGTTGCAGATGGTGAAACAACAGTAGATCAGGGTTTCCACGTTGATCGCGGATATCCAAACTTCACCGAGCAGTTACAAAATTTAGGTGCAAAGGTAACCAGAGAGTGAGTGCGCAAAAGCCTGATCGTAACCTTGCTCTAGAACTCATTCGTGTGACTGAGACAGCAGCTATGGCAGCAAGTCCATGGGTTGGTCGTGGTGAAAAAGATTTAGCTGATGCAGCGGCAGTAAAGGCTATGCGCGAGATGATAAATACCGTAGATATGCGTGGAGTAGTAGTTATTGGTGAAGGCGAAAAAGATAACGCCCCAATGCTCCATAACGGTGAAGAAGTGGGCAACCAAGATGGGCCGCACTGTGATGTTGCAGTTGATCCCATAGATGGAACTTCACTAACTGCAAATGGAATGAATGGTGCAATTAGCGTAATTGCACTTGCTCCGCGGGGAACAATGTTTGATCCTGCAGGAGTTTTCTACATGGACAAAATTGTTACTGGCCCAGCAGCAGCTGCAGTAATCGATATCAAGGCCAGCGTTGCCCAGAATATTCAGGCAGTTGCAAAAGCCAAAGGATTAAAGGTAAGTGAAGTAACGGTTGTAGTTTTGAATCGGCCACGACACGAAAATCTGATCGCACAGATTCGAGCAGCCGGTGCACGTATTCGTTTAATCCAAGATGGAGATGTTGCAGCTGCAATCGAAACAGCTAGACCAGATGCTGGTGTTGATTTACTGATGGGAGTTGGTGGCACACCTGAAGGAGTAATTACAGCAGCTGCCATGATCTGTTTAGGTGGCAGTATTCAAGGACAGCTACACATTGATGGCAAGAATTCAGGGCCTGTTCTTAAAACCCGTGATCTAGTTTCATCAGATGATGTCTTTTTAGCAGCAACTGGAATTACAGATGGAGAGTTAGTTCATGGAATTAGATACACGCCATTTGGTGCATTAAGTCAATCAATTGTCATGCGCGGAAAATCAAAAACAGTGCGCATTATTAACACTGAACACCACTTAAATCAGAAGTAGTAAAAATAAAAGCGAAAGCCTTACTTAACCAACTGACTCTGTAAGAATTGATACTCGATTATTAGCAACCGATAAGAAGCCACCACTGACTTTAAATTCAGTGGTGCTTCCATCGCTTGCTTCAATACTGACTTGTCCATCGACTAGCACTCCAAATAGCGGGGTGTGATCGGTCAAAATACCAATGTCACCTTCTACTGTGCGGGCAGAAACAGATACTGCTTCTCCCGACCAGACTCGCTGTGCCGGAGATACTAATTCGACTTTAAGTGTCATTGTTAAATTACTTTCCTACGTTTGCAGCAAGTTCAGCTGCGTTGCGCTCGACGTCATCTAACCCACCGCACATGAAGAATGCCTGTTCTGGAATGTGGTCATACTTTCCATCGGCAAGCGCTTCGAATGCTGTAATTGTCTCTGACAGTGGAACAAATGAACCATCAATTCCAGTAAAGACCTTTGCAACGAAAGTATTTTGTGACAAGAAGCGCTGAATACGACGTGCGCGGCCTACCAGGACACGATCGTCTTCAGAGAGCTCATCGATACCAAGAATTGCAATGATGTCTTGTAGATCCTTGTAACGCTGCAAGATCTGCTTGATTCGGTTAGCAACACGGAAGTGGTGCTCACCGATATAGCGAGGATCCAAAATACGTGAAGTTGAGTCAAGTGGATCTACAGCTGGGTAGATACCAAGCTCTGAAATCGGACGAGACAACACAGTAGTTGCATCTAAGTGCGCGAACGTCGTGTGTGGTGCTGGGTCAGTAATATCGTCAGCAGGAACATAAATTGCCTGCATAGATGTAATTGAGTGACCACGTGTTGATGTGATGCGCTCTTGTAGCTGGCCCATTTCATCGGCCAATGTTGGCTGATAACCCACTGCAGATGGCATACGACCTAGAAGTGTTGAAACCTCTGATCCTGCCTGAGTAAAGCGGAAAATGTTGTCAATAAACAAAAGCACATCCTGCTTTTGAACATCGCGGAAATACTCAGCCATAGTTAGTGCTGATAGAGCAACACGAAGACGCGTGCCAGGTGGTTCATCCATCTGACCAAAGACTAATGCAGTCTTGTTAATAACACCGGTCTCAGTCATTTCAAGGAACAAGTCATTACCTTCACGAGTACGCTCACCAACACCGGCAAATACAGATACTCCACCGAAGTTTTCAGCAACACGGTAAATCATTTCCTGAATCAAAACAGTTTTTCCTACACCTGCACCACCGAATAGTCCGATCTTTCCACCCTTTACATACGGTGTTAGTAGATCGATAACTTTGATTCCAGTTTCAAACATCTCAGTCTTAGATTCCAACTGATCAAAGGCTGGTGCATCGCGGTGAATTGGCCAGCGCTCTTTGATGTCGAGTGAAGAGGTTGGCACATCCAGTGATTCACCAAGTGTGTTAAATACGTGACCCTTTGTTACATCGCCTACAGGAACTGAGATCGCTGCCCCTGTGTCAGTAACTTCTGCGCCACGGATCATTCCATCTGTTGGCTGCATCGAGATTGCACGCACTAAGTTGTCTCCAATGTGCTGTGAAACCTCAAGTGTCAAAGTACGTTTGGTACCTGACATTGTTGT
>WLEB01000018.1 GCA_009704505.1 Actinomycetota bacterium
AAGAGTGTTGTGAGCTTTGATTTTCGCTGGTCGGTTGATTACCGTCTCGGACATATTGTGTTTCCCCGTCTTCTAGTTTTCTCTAAATTGTTTCTTTATTTGGTTCTGGTTTTTAATTGTGCTTCTTATTAATTTTTCACGCGGTTGTACTGTTGGGAATCTGTATTACTTGAGTTTGTTGCAACTGGGGAATTGCTAGAAGGTAGAGCGCGGAGAAGTGCGATCTCACCTTCGAAATCTTCAAGGGAGGCAAAGTTACGGTACACGGAGGCATAACGTAAGTAAGCGACCTCATCGAGCTCTCGGAGTGGCGCAAGAATTGCCATGCCCACCTCTTGAGCTTCGATCTCTGCCTGACCGCTACTGCGAAGATTCTCTTCTACGCGTTGGGCAAGCAAAACTAAATCGTCCTCATTTACTGGACGCCCCTGGCAGGCTTTACGGACACCAACCAGGACCTTCTCGCGGCTGAAAGGCTCTGTGGCCCCGCTTCGCTTAATAATGTTCAGGAGTGCAATCTCCTGTGTTGAAAATCTTTGGCCGCACTGTGGGCATTCACGGCGACGGCGAATTGTTGTGCCTTCTTCAACCGGACGAGAGTCGACAACGCGAGAATCTTCGAATCTGCAGAATGGGCAATTCATTTCGGCGTGTCCTCCCTTCAATGCTGGTATTTGGCTCGTTCTAGATGTAATGAGCGGACCAGCAAACTTACCCTAAAACCACCACTAATGGAAGTTTTAACCGGTTTGACCCCTACATGTAGTAGTAACTATAAAGCATTTCTTGAGGCTTTGCCTGATAAATGGGTTAGAACCTTCTTAGCGGCGTGTCGAAACAACCACCCCTAATTCTTTCGAATGATTTCCGAGTCTTAAATATGAAGCTATCGCGATTGAACTGGCACCCGTAGCTTTTGGCCAGATTGAAGATCAAAGCCCTTGAGGTTGTTTGCCTCGCGAATAAGCGCGAGCATCTGCTGAACATCTCCCTGCGAGTAGGCCGCCGCCACGCTCCATAAAGTCTCCCCTGGAGCCACAACGATCGTTGAAAATGAGGGCGCTGTGCTTGCCGCTTTCTGGTTTGCACCAGATTGGGCAGCAAAGCCAGCCACCATCACCACAGTAAGAGAAAGCAACACAACGGCCCTAGCGAGTCGACCTCGACGTGACAATCGAATTACTGGCATCGATTGCTGATCGGACGGATTGGCCAAAACTCTTGGAAAACCTTGATTTACAATGCTTTTGGAGCCTGCAAACCCTGTGTTAAAAACTACTGTACTCATGTTTTCTCCTGCGGTCACACCTTGGGGAAGGATTCGAACAACTGTTCGAATAAGACAATTAAACACCCCACCACTGACAAATGCAAGCAAAATTCGAACAGGTGTTTGAATTTTTTCCAAACCTGTGTCACCCTATATCCATGGCTAAAAACGTAACCGAACTATCCGGTGGCCCAGCAGATGCTCATGGCCTCACTTCCCGCCAGCTCAAGATCCTTGGCGCCATCAAAGATGCCGTGGAAAATAACGGCTATCCCCCATCGATGCGCGAAATTGGCCTGGTAGCAGGACTGACAAGCCCGGCCTCGGTCAAATACCAACTTGAGGCCTTAGAAAAGAAGGGCTTCATCCGCCGGGATCCAACCCGTGGCCGCGCACTTGAAGTTTTGATGCCAGATGAAAAAACCGCTGAGAACTCTTCGCCTGTAGATGCCACCAGATACATCCCATTAGTAGGTCGCATTGCAGCAGGTGGACCAATAACCGCCGAACAAGAAGTTGAAGAGACATTCCCGCTTCCTGAATCACTTGTCGGTTCAGGTGATTTGTTCATGCTTAAGGTTGTTGGCGAATCAATGATCGATGCAGCTATATGCGATGGCGATTACGTTGTCATCCGCTCCCAGAAAGATTGCAATAACGGTGAAATCGTTGCGGCAATGATCGATGGAGAAGCCACAGTCAAAACTTTCTCACGCAAAAATGGCAAGATTTGGTTGCTTCCAGCCAACTCTGATTTTGCACCTATTGATGGACAAAACTGTGAAATCCTGGGAAAGGTCACTGCAGTCCTTCGCACTGTTCGCTAAGTTTGACCTATGGCTAAAGATTCATCAAGGGAATCTCACTTTCCTGCGATTGAGAAAAAATATGGCGAAAAGATGGCCTACTGGTTTAAAGTCATGGCAAAGATTAAAGATAAGAAGTACCCAGAGCAGATTGCTCATTTGAAAGAGAACTATGGCTTCTCTCAAGCACATGCGAACGCTCTTGTTATGTACTCGAAAGGTTCGCTTAGTTCAAAGCGATTTGAAACATCTGCAGATTACTTTAAGAGTATTGACCCTCAGCAATCCAAAACAATTAAGGCTATTTTTAAAGCAATAAAGGTTAAACACCCAGAGCTAGAACTGGTCATTGCATGGAACCAACCGATGCTCAAAAAAGATTCGCACTATATTTTTGGTGCATCTACATCTAAAAATCACATCTCAATAGCACCCTGGAATCAAGATGTCTTGGCTGCATTTGCCCCTAAATTTGCCGAGTACAAGGTTCTAAAGAAAACTATCCAGATACCCAATGACTGGGATGTGGATGCATCCAACGTAAAACTACTGCAAGGGATGATCACAGCCTCTCTAAAAGCGTTGAAGTAAATCAGGCATATAGCGCTTGATTTAAAGGGTTTTAAAGCAGCTTTTGAGCCGTTAGAATTAGCGTATGGATCTAGACAAAGTCATTCTGTACTACGGCTTCACGCCAATTGCAGATACAGATGCCATGAAGCTATGGCAGAAAACTCTGTGTGAGTCCCTCAATATCAAAGGTCGAATCATCATCTCCCCCCATGGCATAAATGGCACTTTGGGTGGAAAGATGAAAGATTTGAAGAAGTATGTAAAGGCGACTCGATCTTATCCGGGGTTTAAAAAGATTGACTTTAAATGGTCGGAGGGAACACCTTTAGATTTTCCTAAACTAAAGATTAAAATACGTCCAGAGCTCGTTGCCTTCGGAAATCCAGATGAGATTAAGGTCGATGAAAATGGCGTTGTGGGCGGTGGAGTGCATCTGCGCCCAGAGGAAGTTAACAAACTGGTAGAAGATCGTGGGGATGAGGTCGTCTTCTTTGATGGCCGTAATGCTTTTGAAGCAAAGGTCGGAAAGTTTAAAGACGCCGTTGTTCCGCAGGTTGAAACTTCACAAGATTTTGTTGCAGAGATTGAAAGTGGAAAGTATGACCATTTGAAAGATAAACCTGTGGTCACATACTGCACCGGCGGAATTCGTTGTGAGATTCTCTCTGTTGTCATGAAAAACCGAGGCTTTAGAGAGGTGTATCAGATGAAGGGCGGAATAGTTCGATACGGAAATAAGTACGGCGATGATGGATTATGGGAAGGCTCTTTATACACTTTCGATGATCGCCTCACAATTGACTTTAGCGATCACACAAAGCTAATTGGCACATGCGCCGAGTGTGGAGAAAAAACTAAGGCATTTAGAAACTGCCTAAAACCAGAGTGTCATCAATTAGTGTTGCTGTGCGATCCATGCTTTGACAGCCACACCCAGCGCCCATGCAATCACGAACGCGAAGTTAAACGAAACCGCGAACTCATAGGCTAAAACTGAGTAGCCATGAGCCTGAGTTGTAGACTGTGAAAATGGCTCATACTGCGCGGCACATGTTCATCAATGGTGTTGCCAGCACTGGAGCAGAAGATTCAGATTTTGATTTTATTGTTCCAGGATTTATCGATATCCACTGTCACGGAGGTGGTGGGAAATATTTTTCAGAATCTGCCGATATTGCAGCCCAAGTTCATCGTTTAAATGGA
The DNA here is from genome assembly GCA_009704505.1 of Actinomycetota bacterium. Taxonomy (GTDB): domain Bacteria; phylum Actinomycetota; class Actinomycetes; order Nanopelagicales; family Nanopelagicaceae; genus Planktophila. Next base: position 3,853 of record WLEB01000018.1, read on the forward strand.
ACTGTTGTTCAACTAGCAAGTTTGGTCAGTGAATCAATCCCAACCCTTATTGCTCAGATAAAAACCTTAAAAGATAGTGATCAGATTTTTGGCATCCATCTGGAAGGCCCGTATCTTTCGCAAAAGTTTTGTGGGGCCCATGATCCATCTCTACTTAAGGCTCCGGCTTTATCTGAAGTAAAAGAACTGGTCTCTATCGGTGAAGGCAACATTAAAATGGTAACTATGGCCCCCGAACTAGATGGGGCTATTGAGGCGATTGAATATCTAGTGAGTCAAAAAGTAGTTGTTTCAATAGGCCATAGCAATGCAAATGCTCAACAAACAAGAGATGCCATTTCAGCCGGGGCCACGGCAGTAACTCACATCAATAATGGAATGTCTAAACTTGGAGCGTTAGATTCATTATCTGAAGTTGCGCTAGAAAGTGAGCTTTTTCTTGAGTTGATTCAAGATGGCCATCATGTGTCTAAGCAAGATTCACTCTCAATTATTCAAAAAGCGCCCGACCGAATCATTGCTGTAACAGATGCGATGTCAGCTGCAGGGTGCCACGATGGTGGGTATTTAATCGGATCTCTACCGGTGGAAGTTAAGGCAGGCGTTGCGCGCTTAAAGGGTAGCCAGACTTTAGCTGGCAGTACGTTGACAATGGTCGACTCATTTATTAATTACGTCAATCTAGTTGGATTTGAATCAGCAGTAGAATTTACTTCACTTAATCCAGCAAAATTACTCGGCATTGATACACCTAATTCATACATTGGAATTAAGGACGGGCTAGTCACCCATCTAGTTAATTTGTAAGAGTTACTTTTGAAAGCCCCACAGGTGCATCAGGATCAAATCCTGATGCCACAGCAAATTCAAGTGCAAATCGTTGAAGTGCGATCGCATCAACTAGGCTAGAAGTAATTTCATCATCACAATCTGACCCGGCAATAACAATGTCATTGCCGGTTGGAACGCCGCCATTTCCAATCCAGAAAATACGTGGACTAATAGTGCGAATCTTTGATATGGCCTCTGTAATTGATTGAGTTGGTAAACCAGTTGGAGCGACGATGAATACTTGTGTCTGCTCAGTTAAGGCGGAAATTGGACCATGCAAATAGTCGGCCGTTGAAAGCCCCTGCACAGAAATCTTGCATGTCTCTTGAATCTTTAAGGCAGCCTCACGAGCATTGGGATATGCAAAACCACGGCCAAGAATTACGATTTCTTTATCACGCGTCACTTGTGAAACAGCGTTGGTGACCAAGCCATTATTTGCTACTAATTTAGAAGCCTGCTTGATGATCTGCTCTGAATTAACTTTCTTTCCTGTCCAAGCCATCACTAATAGGTAAGAAACTAGTAGCTGAGCGCTATATGACTTGGTTGCCGCTACTGCTAATTCTGGGCCAGCCAGCAAGGAAATATGGTGGTGAGCAATTGATGCAAGTGGTGACTTATCATCATTGGTCATTGCGATTATGTAAGCCATTGAGCTACGAGCAGCCGTAGCAAACTTAACTAAATCCGGGGACTGCCCACTTTGGCTTATTGCAACAATTAAGGTGTTGGCATATTGCAGATTTGATCCATAAATTGTCACCGAAGATGGAGATGTCAGTCCTACCGGTAGTCCAATCTGCGTTTCAATCAAATACTTTAGAAAGTGTGCGGCATTATCTGAAGTACCTCTAGCCAGAATTAGAACTGAGTGAATTTTCTCAGTAACTAGAACTTCCTTAACCTCATTGAACACGGAACTATTCTCGAGAAGAGATGCAAACACTCCAGGGGTCTCGGCTATCTCTGAAGCCATAATTCTGCCAAATTGGTTCATGCACTTATCATTTCACAATTTTTCAAGTATTCCCCCTTTGGCCGATACTTAATCCACCTCTAAATTAGATAATGCTGCTTAATTCTTGAGCACTAGAAAAGGAGAAATCTCGGCAGCAGTCTGTCTATCTGTACTCCCACCATTAGTATTTGCTACGGCAGCTCAAAAGTTCTTAGTTAAGGGACTGTCCTCAGGTGCGGTGAAGGGGTAATCATGTTGGTGATCGATCTCGGCCAATCAGGTTCGCGAGTTCGCCAAGAATCTACAACCACAACATCTTCTCGCGGCAAAAGAAATGGTGAAACAGTTCTTGAATCACTACGGGCCATTTTTCAAGATTTACCTAAAACTTCTTCAGAGGTCGTAGCACTCTCATGTACAGGCTTTAACGGAATAGTTAACAGCCCTGATAAATATGGATCTCTTTGTAAAGAGTTTTTCGGATCCTCCCGTGTAGCAGTCATTGATGATGGTTTTGCCGGTTTTATTGGGGCATTAAATGGCCGAGATGGAGTTGTGCTCTCTATCGGTGGTGGAGTTGTTTCTATTGGTGGTCGCAATGGAATGTTTAGTCATCGTGATGGCTTAGGTAGCACCTTTGGAGATGAAGGTGGTGGTTTCTGGTTAGGAGCCCTTGCAATAACCAAGTCGCTAGCTCTTCGCCAGGGCCGTGGAAAAGATGATCAGATGCTCGAATACTTTGCTGATGAGTGCAAAAAGTATGATCAACTCACAATTAAAGATGGCGCAGAAGCATCTACTTTATCTATCAACACAGCAAAGAAAGTTTTAGATGCTGCAGATCTGGGAATTCCAACAGCAGTTTCAATAGTTGCTGAAGGCTCACTTTTGTTGGCACAAACCGTGGTTGCAACGTGGTTAGGCGCCGGCGGAGAAAACAAAGATGTTGTAGAGATAGTCATTCAAGGTGGCCCAGCAAAAAATTCACAGTACGTTCAAGCGATCTTTAATCAAATAAAAATAGAGATTCCACATGCAGTCCTTGCCGAATCTAAAGGAGATAATTTAGATGGAGCTACTTGGATTGCAGAAAATATGGACCAGGATCAGCCACCACTACTTCTTTGGGCCACGCCTTAACTCTGTGATGGGATTCCACTCACGAAGAGGAGTGCGAGTCTTTTTTGGTGACAACATCAACGCCAATAGCACCCAAAAGGTTCCGATGTAGCCGAGTACGACCCAAGGAAGTACTCGTCGTCCGAATGCATAGGCGCAAAGACCTGCAAAAATACCGAAGAAAAGATGTTGAGCGTCAAATGGAATCATGGCCAAAATCCTACTAAATAATCTTCAAAGAATCCCAAACTCGGCTGCCTTGGAAGTTAACTCCTCGCGCACAGATGGATGTGCTGCATTTTTAATTATGTTTATGGCTTGGTCGCTTTGACTATGACCAAAACAGGCTGCGACCCCTTGTTCTGTGACTACAAATGAGTGTTGAAAATGTGTGACGTTAGATTGAAGACGAGGCACAATCGTAGAGACATCGGCCTTTGGATGCCACGATGGTAACGCTACAAAAGATTGTCCCCCACGACTGTGGAGTGCGCCGACTATGAAATCTGTTGATCCACCAAAACCACTATAGATTTCGCCTCGCACATGACTTGCGTTGGCCTGGTCAAATAGATCAACTTCGAGTGCGCTATTAATTGACGTCATTTTTGCTTGGCGAGAAATTTGGCTCGGATCATTAGTTCGTTCTGTTCGAAGCATCCGAACTTTCTTATTTAAATTTAACCATTGATACAGCTCGTTGCTGCCAAAAACAAAAGATGCAGTAATTGGCATCTCCTCGTCCAAGATTCCCAATTGTGAAAGCTCTAAGACTCCATCTGAAAACATTTCACTCCAGATTCGCAGCCCTTTCCTATCCTTTAGCGCTGAAAGAACTGCATCGGGAACACCACCAATTCCTAACTGCAAAGTTGAGTTATCTTCAACTAGGGCTGCTATTCGACCCCCAATTTCTTTTTGAGAATCCGTGATGCCTGTTTTTGGTTTTTCCTGCAATGGTTCATCAACTTCAATCAGATAATCAATCTCACTTTCATAAATCTGTGCATCTCCGTATGTATATGGCATTCGAGCATTGCTTTGCGCAATCACTAGCCCTCCATGAGCGTGTGCAGTTTCAATTGCTACAGGCAGGATGTTTACCTCTGTACCTAGACTGACTGTGTCAAAACGCTTTTGCGAAGTGTGAAGAAAGACGACATCTGGTCGATAAAAATTTCGAATCAAGACTGGCAAGAGAGAAAGTCTTGACGGAATGTATTGCAACCTTGGGTGATTTCGCATCGCCGGGCCAACGAAAGCGGTTTCATAAGTAATTCCTTCGCGATCTGGAATCCCATCGCCGTGAGCATTTAGCATATGAAGTTTAAACTCTGGAATTACTTCTTCGGCGACTGACAATAAAGTCAAAGGAGAAGAGAAATTTCCAGAGGCAATTATGCGAGGATTACTGGGTAAATTTGCAAGAATACTTTTGAGTTGTTCCCTATTGATTACTCGCATAATGGGAATCTACCGTGATTATCAAAGTGAAAATCTCCCTCCCCGCACAATAAAGTGCAGGAAGGGAGATCTAATTTGTAGCCCCGAAGGGATTCGAACCCTCGTAGCTGCCTTGAGAAGGCAGAGTCCTAGGCCGCTAGACGACGGGGCCACATTCCATTTCTGGAAAGTTTTCCTAGAACAAACTTTATATAACGTTTATTAAGTTGTTTAACTTGCACTGCGCTGGGGTACCAGGACTCGAACCTAGACTTACTGAACCAGAATCAGCAGGGCTGCCAATTACCCCATACCCCAAGGTTGTTACGCCTTGTATAGCAAGTGCTAAGAATACCAGCGGATTTATAGAGCCAGAGCCGTGTTAATGCGAGAAAGACATGCCTCTTTACCCAGTAACTCCATTGATTCAAATAACGGTGGTGAAATCGTGCTGCCAGTAGTGGCAATACGCAAAGCCGTAAATGCAATTCGCGGCTTCAAACCCAGCTCGTCAATCAAAGTTGTTCTCAACGCTGCTTCGATATTTTCGTGGCTCCATTGCGAAACACCCTCTAACTCTTTAATAGAGCGCTTCAGTATCTCCTTAGAACCAGTGTCAGTGATCTTTGAGACGCTATCGCCATCAACTTCAAAGTCGGAAACAAACAAGAACTTAAGCATTTTTGGTACTTCGCTGAGCACGATAATTCGCTCTTGAATTAGCGGAAGGGCCTTCTTGACTAGCTCAATTTCCTGGCTACTCCCCTGAATTACTTTGGCTTTTGTTAAAAATGGTAATGACCACTGTAAAAACTCATCAATTGTCAACGCTCTAATTTTGTCGCCATTAATCGCCTCTAGTTTTTTCATATCAAAACGAGCAGGAGAAGAGTGCACCTTTTCAACTGTGAACATCTCGGTTAACTCTTTCATCGTGATGTTTTCAACATCATCACCAGGTGACCAACCCAAAAGTGCTAGATAGTTACAAATAGCCTCTGGTAAAAAGCCCATGTCTCGATACCAAGCAATAGAGGCCTCACCGTTTCGCTTAGATAACTTGGCATTATCAGTTCCCATTACAAATGGTAAGTGAGCAAAAACTGGATAATCCTCTGGTGCGACTCCCATGGCTTGATAAACACGGATCTGACGAGGTGTAGAAGAGAGTAAATCCTCACCGCGAAGCACATGAGTTACCTTCATTAAAATGTCATCTACTGCAACCGCCAGGGTATATAGCGGTGAACCATCTGCACGGACCATCACAAAATCTGGAACAAAGTTGTGATCGAATGAAACTTCACCACGAATCAAATCTGTAAATGTTGTCGATCCATCTGGCATTCTCATGCGAACAACGGCTGCGCGACCTTCGGCTTTGTATGCATCTATTTGAGCTTGAGTTAAATCACGACAATGACCGTTATAACCTGGTGCAACATTTGCCTTGCGTTGTGCCTCGCGAACAGCCTCTAACTCATCTGGTGAGCAATAGCAGTGATAGGCATCTTTTTGATCCAAAAACTTTTGTGCATACTCGGCGTAAATATCTAAACGCTGTGATTGCAAATACGGACCGTGGTCTCCGCCTACTTCAGGACCTTCATCCCAATCAAGACCTAACCACTTTAAAGTCTCTATTGCAGCTTGTATGTATTCATCTGTTACACGTACCGTGTCTGTATCTTCGATGCGAAAAAGAAATATTCCCCCTGTATGGCGGGCATATGCCCAATCAAAAAGTGCTGTACGGATATTGCCAACGTGGAGATCCCCAGTTGGAGATGGCGCAAACCGTACTTTCACAGGTTTAGTACTCATTTACTGCGCCGCCACCTTATTTGTTAATTCACCGAGTCCTTCAATTGCAACGCTAACTTTACCGCCAATTACCATTGGACCAATACCTGCTGGAGTTCCAGTCAAGATGATGTCACCTGGCAATAAGGTCATTACGCGTGTTACGAAATTCACGATTGTTGGAACATCAAAGATCATGTCGCTCAACTGTGCCGATTGCTTAACCTGTCCATCAACTGATGCTGTAAGTTTTTGAGTTCCTGGGATGAAATCTGTATCTATCCAAGGTCCAATCGGGCAGAAAGTATCAAAACTTTTTGCCCTAGTCCATTGGCCATCTTTGGCCTGTAAATCTCTAGCTGTTACATCATTAGCAATTGTGTAACCAAAAATTACATCGCCGACTCTTTCTTTGGGAACATCTTTACAAATTCGTCCAAGAACAATTGCAAGCTCAACTTCATGATCAACCTGTTCTGACATTTCCGGCCAAACGATCGTATCTAGTGGCCCGATGACTGAAGTGTTTGGCTTCAAGAAGATAAGGGGCTCTGCTGGAACCTTTCCACCCATTTCTGCCGCATGGTCTGCATAGTTTCTCCCAACGCAGACAACTTTGGAGCGCGGAATAATTGGTGCCAACAATCTGACTTTATTGAGTTCAATTCGTGCGGCAGTCTTTTGAATTCCAGAGTAGATCGGATCTCCACTAATAACACTGATAAATCCATCATCTTCGAGCACGCCAAAAAGTGGATCTGTACCTAAACCTGCATCTGGTCCAGGAGTGAATCTGACTATGCGCATTCGGCCATTCTAACCGTTGGACGGCCTGTGATTTACGCGAACCAACCCATGGAACTGCTCTTTGGTTTTATTCGGTGTCTTCAATCTCATCTACTAAGCGCTCAACTAAAACTGAAGAAATTCGACGACGTCGACCTAGAGGCCGCTCAGAAGTTATTGCCCAACCATTCCATGAGATTGTGCTGCCCGCGATAGGCACTCTGCCCAATTTCTGTGCCATTAAGCCACCGATGCTGTCGATATCTTCGTAATCAGATTTTTCGATCTCTATCTTTAACTCGTCTGCCAAATCTTCAATGTGCAGCGAAGCCTTTGCTCGTGCCTTATCTGGTGTTAGCCAAGTGAATTCATCTTCTCCATCATCAAACTCATCTTCAATCTCACCCACGATCTCTTCGATAATATCTTCAATCGTGATGATTCCTGCAGTCCCACCATACTCATCAACTACGATTGCAAGGTGAATCTGATTTTTCTGCATCTCTCTTAATAAGTCATCAGCCATCTTGATCTCGGGAACAAAATTAGCAGGACGCATATGCTGTTCAATAGTTTCACTCTGCTCTGCATCGCGGTGATCTAGTGCTCGTTTAGCTAAGTCCTTTACATAGACAATTCCTACGATGTTATCTATTCCATCTCCAATTACAGGAATGCGTGAATAACCACTTCTAAGGGCTAGAGAAAGGCCTTGACGCACAGATTTGTCTTTTTCTACCCACACCATGTCGATTCTTGGAACCATGAGTTCTCGAACCAAGGTGTCACCTAGTTCAAATACTGAGTGAATCATCTCTTGTTCATCGGACTCCACAAGACCTCGCTCGTGAGCTTGATCTACTAGATCTCTAAGCTCTGCTTCAGATGTAAATGGACCTGATCTAAATCCCTTACCGGGAGTAAGCGCATTTCCGATTGAGATGAGCAACTTAGTTACCGGGCCAAGCAAAAACGCCAGGCCGTAAGCAACGATGATTCCATAGCGAGCATATTTATGTGGTTGCTGCTTACCTAAAGTTCGAGGACCAACTCCAACTACTACATAAGAAAGCACAACCATGATTAAAACTGTTAAAGCCATCGCCTGTGCCGAAGAGTAATTGCGAAGTAAAATAACCGCCAACAAAACAGTTGCAGTAAATTCACACAGTTTTCTTACCAACAAAATTACATTCAGGTATCTGGCAGGTTGAGCGCTGTACTTTCGAAGTAGCGCTCCACCACGCTTGCCCTCTAACTCATCAATGACGATGCGAGAAATTGAGGTTAAGGCAGACTCACTCGCGGCAAGAAATCCCGCAAAAACTAAGAGTAGAACGATGCTAATAACAGCTAACAGACTCATGATCTCTTTTCCCAGTCGGTAACGATTTTCTCTTGTAGTGCAAACATTGTTTTCTCTTCTTCTTTATCTGCATGGTCGTATCCGAGGATGTGTAATAAACCGTGAGTGGCAAGAATATAAATTTCGTGATCGGTTGAATGGCCCTGTGCTTGTGCCTGAGTCTGAGCAACAACTGGACTAATTACGATGTCTCCCAAGGTGACTATGTCCTGAGATGTAAGGGGCATATCCATAGGAAAAGAGAGTACGTCTGTGGTACCTGGCTCATCCATCCACTTCAAATGAAGCTCACTCATGTAATCATCTTTTACAAATGAAACACTGAGATCATTTGCTGGGTTAAGGTCTAAGACGCCTAGTGCGAATGTCAACAAGGAAGTTATCTGATCTGCTGGAACTAACTGCCCTGAAGTATTTGTAACTTCGATACTCATCTATTGTCGAATAGGCCGCAATACATTTTGGTTAACATCAAAACTCTCATAGGCCTTAACGATGTCTCCAATTAAGCGATGGCGCACAACATCTTCGGCGGTTAGCTCTAAAAACGCAATGTCATCAATATCTTTTAAGATATCGCGAACAACTTTTAACCCTGATTTTTGTGCGTTAGGAAGATCAATCTGAGTCACATCACCTGTGATGACCATTTTGGAGCCAAATCCCAGGCGCGTTAAAAACATTTTCATCTGCTCGGGTGTGGTGTTTTGTGCCTCGTCTAAAATCACAAATGCATCGTTTAGTGTGCGCCCACGCATATAAGCAAGAGGAGCAACTTCGATAATTCCAGACTGCATGAGACGCGGGATTGAATCAATATCGATCATGTCATGTAAAGCATCAAAGAGAGGGCGAAGATAAGGATCGATCTTCTCGCTCAATGTTCCTGGCAAGAAACCTAAATTTTCACCAGCTTCGACAGCAGGTCGTGTCAAGACAATTCGATTTACTTTCTTTGCCTGCAAAGCTGCAACTGCTTTTGCCATCGCAAGATAAGTCTTGCCTGTGCCTGCAGGACCAATTCCAAAAGTTATTGTGTGATCTTCAATAGCCTCTACATAGCGCTTTTGATTCGCTGTTTTTGGACGAATAGTGCGGCCACGATTGCTAACAATATTAAGTGAAAGAACTTCAGCTGGATGATCTACTGGTTTGTGATCGAGCATTTCGATCGCTCTATTGACGGCGTCAACATTTAGAACATTACCGCTTCGAATGACGACCATTAACTCATTGAACAAGTTTTCCAACTTGCTGCAGTCATCATGTGGTCCACGCAAGGTAATCTCATTGCCACGAACCGTGATGTTGACTGAAGCAAATGCAGCTTCAATAGTTCGCAGATTTAGATCTTGGACACCAAGCAAGGCGACCATCTGGATTGCTTTCGGTACCGTTATCAGCGTTCGCTCCATATGTGGCTAAATCTATCTTTAACCTGGTGGCCATGCCATGGCACGACCGCCCAAAAGATGCAGGTGAGCGTGGAAAACACTCTGACCGGCCGCTTCACCGGTGTTAAAAACGGTCCGATAGCCTGCAAGGCCTCGCTGGGTTGCGATCTCATCTGCAGCTAAGAAAAGCGCGGCCGTAATTGTAGGGCTGTTTCTAGCAACACCAACTGCATTTTCTGTATGTAGAGTCGGAACAAGTAGCACATGCGTTGGAGCCTCAGGGTTGAGATCATTAAATGCAACAACATTTTCGTTGCGAAAAACTATCTCTGCTGGGATTTCACCAGTAATGATTTTGCAAAAGATGCAATCAGCAACTAGCGCCATGAACTTACCATACCTTCAAAAGTGCAGAAACAGCAGAGACTGCAGCGATACCCGCGTGTGCCGAACGTAAAATCGGTCTGCCCATCAGAGCAACTTTTGCGCCAGCATCTTTAAATGCTTCTAGCTCTTGATCTGTGATTCCACCCTCTGGCCCAATAATAATTAATAGGTTCTCAACGTTATGCGAAGAGATTTGATCTGAAAGTTTTGTGACTGCACTTTCATGAAAAACAATAGCCAAATCACTTAACCCGATGGCCTCACAAATTTGTGCGCTCTGGGCAACACCAGTTACTTCCGGGATTCTAAATCGGCGGGACTGCTTACTTGCCTCGCGTGCTGTAATCTGAAACTTTTCAGATGTTTTCCCAATACTTCGGGTGGCAAGCCAAGGAACAATTCTGTCCACGCCGGCTTCAGTTAAAAGTTCAATCGCCTCTTTTGAGCGATCACCCTTTGGAATCGCCTGCACAACAGTGATTCTGGTTGCCAACGGTTCTTGAAATCCTGTCTCCAAAACCTGAACTGTCATTGATTTCTTCTTTATTGCAGTTGCTTTAACTTTGGACCAAGCACCATTGCCATCGCTAAGCATGAATTGATCATCTACCTGTGTACGCAGTACACGAATGGCATGGCTTGCATCATCATTATCAAATTCATACTCTGCGCCAACTGAAGTTGGTAGATCCTCCACAAAAAAGAGTGTGAACATTATTTATTAAACACACCCTTTATTTTGCTAAAGACAGAGCCATCTTGGCCCTTGACATGTGCCTCGCTAGCTTTTTCGCCCCTAACTTGGGCAAATGATCGCAAGATACTCTCTTCTTCTTTACTTAACTTTGTTGGTGTTTGGACTTCGATATGTACAACTAGATCGCCTCTATCACCACGTCGCAATCTGGTCATTCCTTTGCCCTTAATAACAACTGGCGATCCGCTTTGTGTACCCGGTTTAACATGAACTTCTGCGGGACCATCTAACGTTTCAATAGAAACTGTCGTACCAAGTGCAGCAGCGATCATGCTCACTTCCAATGACATGTGCAAAGTATCACCATCTCTGACTAAATACTCATGTCGCTCTTCGACAATCTCTACATACAAATCACCTGCTGGTCCACCGCCAGCTCCCACTTCGCCGCGGCCTGCAAGTTGAATTCTGTTTCCAGTTTCTACACCTGCTGGAATTTTCACATCTATTACTTGTCGACTTCGTACTCGACCTTCACCGGCACATTCACGACAAGGATTTTTGATAACACTTCCATATCCCTGACATGCATTACACGGCCTTGATGTCATTACCTGGCCAATAACCGAACGAACTACTTGTTGAACCTCTCCCCGACCTTTGCAGGTGAGGCAAACTTCTGGATGTTCACCATCTAGACATCCAGTGCCGGTGCACTTAATACAAACAACGGCAGTCTCAACTGTAATCTCTCGATCTGTACCAAAACATGCTTCATTTAAATCTACTTGGATTCGAATCAGTGAATCTTGACCCGCACGCATTCGTGGACGCGGTCCGCGAGAACCTCCACCGCCAAAGAAAGCATCCATGATGTCGCTGAAGCCACCACCAAAGTTTGCTCCGCCGCCAAAACCACTTCCACCCATGTCATATTGCTGGCGCTTTTGACCATCACTTAAAACATCGTAGGCCTCAGTTACTTCTTTAAATCTTTCCTGAGTTTTCGGATCTGGATTTACATCTGGATGTAGTTCACGTGCCAATTTGCGATATGCCTTTTTGATTTCGTCGGCAGATGCACCTTTGGTTACACCTAAAGTGTCGTAATGATCAGCCACTTATGCACCTTCACTTATAAAGCGTCCAACATATCTAGCAACGGCATCTACTGCTGCAATCGAACCGGCGTAATCCATGCGGGTCGGTCCTAAGACACCCAGTGCTCCAATTTGAGCAGAATCTCCACCGTAACCAACGGTCACCAATGAAGTTGCTTGAAGATTGGTCTCCATTTGTTCGCGACCAATGCGCACATGAACTGTCGAGTTTGCTTCATCGAGCAAGCGCATCAAAACAACTTGCTCTTCTAACGCTTCAAGAATCGGTGAAAGGGTTAAACCTAAATCTTCACCAGAGCGTGCAAGGTGCGCTGTTCCTGAAACTGCTAACTTTTCTCGGCCCTCACCAATAATTGGGTATGTAACTACAGCTACCTGCCTTGTGATATCTGCAAGTAACTTCACTGATTTTTTCAAAAGCTCTTCAAGATCGCTGGAACCCTCAAGGAAGGTTTCAATCGCTCTGCGTTCTGCAGATGATAAAGGTTTTACTGTGGCTAATTTGTCCACAAAAACACGGTAACCAAGATCTGTTGGAATTCGACCAGCACTTGTATGGGGCTGGGTGATCAGACCTTCTTCTTCAAGTACTGCCATTTCATTTCGAATCGTGGCAGGAGAAATTCCTAAACTATGGCGGTCGGCGATTGACTTAGAACCGACAGGCTCTTGGGTCGCAACGTACTCATCTACTATTGCGCGAAGGATTTCTAGACGACGTGATGACATGTGTGCCTAGGGTACTAGAAAGTTAATTCTCGCACGATTCGATCCGCGATCAAGCGCCCCGTTGGCGTGAGTAGAACACGGTCCTGAAGCATTTCCACAAAGCCATTTTCGCCATAGGTTGAAAGCGTTTGAATTTGGGTTGAACTTAAATCACTTCGTAGTAATCCTTCTCGCATACGAATGCCTAACATAATAGCTTCATCTCTTTTTTGATCTGCCGTCAGATTCTCACTCTCTGCAATGACGGTTTCGCCAGAAAACAGTTTTTGTTTGTAGGCAGTAGGGTGCTTAATATTCCAAAAACGCTTTGCATCAACATGTGAATGTGCACCTGGCCCAAGCCCCCACCAATTTTGGTTGCGCCAGTAGGCGATGTTGTGTTTGCACTCATGGCCAGGTTTAGACCAGTTTGAAAGTTCATACCAAGACATTCCCTGTTCTTGGCACAGTTGATCAACCAACAAATACATCTCTGCCATCAAATCATCATTGGGCATAGCTAAATCACCACGTTTAATCTGGGCGGCAAGCTTTGTTCCAGTTTCAACAATTAACGCATATGCACTTATATGATCGATATCTAAGGCAAGAGCCGCCTCTACAGTTTGTCGCCAATCATCCAAACTTTCCCCAGGTGTTCCATAGATCAAATCAACACTAATTGACTTAAATCCGACAGCTCGCGCCATAGATACGGCCTTTTCGACATTTGCTGGATTATGTGTGCGATCGAGAACTTGTAAAACATGGGGCATGACCGACTGCATTCCAAATGAAATGCGATTAAAGCCAACTTTGATGTAACTTTCCAATTTTTCTAGCGTCACAGAATCTGGATTTGCTTCCAACGTTATTTCACAATCTGAGGTTAATCCGTTGCGTTTTTTGATCTCATCTATGACCCGACCTAGGTCTCTTGCTGGAATTAAAGATGGTGTGCCACCACCAAAAAAGATTGTTGGAACAATCTGTTGTGGAGCAAACTCCAACTCTTTTAACACTGCATCTATGTAGTCGTTGCTAACTATCTCTAAGGTGGCACCATCTTGTAACTCCGATGGGGTGTAAGTATTAAAGTCGCAGTAACCGCAGCGCTTTATGCAGTACGGAATGTGCACATAAAATGAAAGGCTCATTGGCTTGCTTTGCGCGCGGCTTTAATCTTTTCTATATCCGCATCCGTTGCAAGAGCGGCAACAAATGCTTCTTGAGGGACTTCAACGCGGCCAACCATCTTCATGCGCTTCTTACCCTCTTTTTGCTTCTCCAAAAGTTTACGTTTACGAGAGATATCTCCACCGTAACATTTTGCTAACACGTCTTTACGAATAGCACGGATACTTTCGCGGGCGATAATTCGAGCACCAATTGCTGCCTGAATAGGAACTTCAAACTGCTGGCGAGGGATTAACTCACGGAGTTTGCCCGTCATCATTACTCCGTATGCATAGGCCTTATCTCTGTGAACAATTGCGCTAAATGCATCAACTGCCTCCCCCTGCAACAAGATGTCGACCTTTACCAGATTGCCTTCAGCATCGCCCTTTTCTTCATAATCAAGGGATGCGTAACCTTTAGTACGGCTCTTGAGTTGATCAAAGAAATCAAAGACAATTTCAGCTAACGGAAGGTCATAGCGGATTTCAACTCTGTCTTCAGAGATGTAATCCATTCCTAATAGAACTCCACGTCGATCTTGGCAGAGCTCCATGATCGTTCCAATGAACTCTGCTGGCGCCAAAATTGTAGATTTAACAATTGGCTCTAATACAGCTGCAACTTTTCCTTCTGGAAACTCTGATGGATTAGTAACACGTACAGATTTTCCATCATCCATCGTTACGTTATAGACAACGTTGGGAGCAGTAGAGATCAAATTCAACTTATGTTCACGCTCTAAACGCTCGCGAACAATCTCCATATGAAGCAGCCCAAGGAAGCCACATCGAAAGCCAAAACCAAGTGCTGCAGAGCTTTCTGGTTCATAAACCAATGCCGCATCATTTAACTGTAATTTATCTAGTGCTTCTCGAAGAATTGGAAAATCTGCACCATCTAATGGAAATAGACCAGAGAAAACCATTGGCTTAGGATCTTTATATCCAGAAAGTGCTTCTTTAGTTGGATTGTTATAGGTAGTAATCGTGTCACCTACACGTGATTGGCGAACATCTTTTACTCCAGTAATTAAGTAACCCACTTCGCCAACGCCAAGTCCCTTACCTGCAATTGGCTCCGGAGAAATTACTCCAACTTCCAATGCTTCATGGCGCACGCCAGTTGAAAACATCTGAATCTGCTCACGTGGTGATAAATGTCCATCTACAACTCGAACATAGGTAACTACGCCGCGATAGGAGTCATAGACAGAGTCAAAGATAAGTGCCCGTGCTGGTGCATTGGGATCACCCACGGGTGCTGGAATTTGGGCAACGATTTGATCTAGAAGTTCTGCAACGCCATCTCCAGTTTTTCCGGACACACGCAAACAATCTTCGGGCTGGCATCCGATTAATCTGGCAAGTTCGGCTGCAAACTTGTCGGGTTGGGCATTGGGTAGATCGATCTTATTGAGAACAGGAATAATCGTTAGATTGTTCTCCATTGCAAGATAGAGATTGGCCAGAGTTTGCGCTTCAATTCCCTGGGCGCAATCGACCAGTAGTACAGCTCCTTCACATGCAGCAAGTGAGCGTGATACTTCGTAGGTAAAATCAACGTGACCTGGAGTATCGATCATGTTTAAAATGTATTCCTGGCCATCTATTGATGAGCGCCATGGCAAACGAACTGCTTGAGACTTAATTGTGATTCCACGTTCGCGTTCGATATCCATACGATCTAGATACTGAGCACGCATGTTTCTTGCCTCTACAACTTCAGTGATTCCCAACATTCGATCGGCAAGTGTTGATTTACCGTGATCAATATGGGCAATGATGCAGAAGTTACGAATCTGCGCCGGATTTGTAGATGCTGGTTGCGGAGCCTTAGCAAGTGAAATTGCAGGCATGAACCTA
>WLEB01000019.1 GCA_009704505.1 Actinomycetota bacterium
ATTATTGAATGAAATTAACAAAGGAGGACCCATGGAGGGTCAAGAGGTTCAGTCAGCCGTTGCAGTTATCGATAACGGAAAATTTGGAAAACGAGAGATTCGTTTTGAAACAGGACGCTTAGCGCGTCAAGCAGCAGGTGCTGCAGCAGTTTATCTAGATGATCAGACAATGATTTTCTCAGCTACAACTGCATCAAAAACACCCAAAGATCAATTTGATTTCTTCCCATTGACAGTTGATGTTGAAGAGAAGATGTATGCAGTTGGTCGAATCCCAGGGTCATTCTTTAGACGTGAAGGTCGCCCCTCAGAGGATGCAATTCTTACGTGTCGTTTGATTGACCGTCCATTGCGCCCTTCATTTGTTAAGGGTCTTCGCAACGAAGTTCAAATCGTTGTGACAGTAATGGCACTTGATCCTGACCACATGTATGACGTAATTGCGATTAACGCTGCGTCAATGTCAACACAACTTGCAGGTCTTCCATTTTCTGGTCCTATCGGTGGCGTGCGTGTAGCACTCATCGAGGGACAGTGGATTGCTTTTCCTAATCACTCACAGGTTGCAAACGCAGTCTTTGACATGGTTGTTGCTGGTCGCGTTAATGATGGCGACGTAGCAATCATGATGGTTGAAGCTGAAGCAACAGAGCGAACAATTGAATTAATTAAGGGTGGGGCACCAACTCCCACTGAAGAAGTAGTTGCACAAGGCCTTGATGCAGCAAAACCATTTATCAAGATTCTCTGTGATGCACAGGCCAAACTTGCAAAAGTTGCCGCTAAGCCAACAGCAGAGTTCCCAGTTTTCTTGGATTACCAAGATGATGTTTTTGCAGCAGTTGAAAAGTCTGCAAGTACTGACCTTGCAAAAGCTTTAACAATTGCAGGAAAGCAAGAGCGCGAAACAAAGATTGATGAAATTAGCGCATCCACAAAAGAGTCCGTTGGGGCAGCTTTTGAAGGTCGCGAAAAAGAAGTTTCAGCAGCGTTTCGTTCTCTGACCAAAAAGCTTGTTCGCCTTCGCGTTCTTAAGGACAAAATTCGCATCGATGGTCGCGGCTTGCGCGATATTCGTGCCCTGTCTGCAGAGGTTGAAGTAATTCCACGCGTTCACGGATCAGCGATTTTCGAACGTGGAGAAACGCAGATCCTAGGAATTACAACGTTAAATATGTTGAAGATGGAACAACAGCTAGACACGTTGAATCCTGAAAACCATAAGCGTTACATGCACAACTACAACTTCCCACCATATTCAACGGGTGAGACTGGTCGAGTTGGCACACCAAAGCGTCGCGAAATTGGTCACGGTGCGCTAGCAGAGCGTGCATTGATTCCAGTTCTACCAACACGTGAAGAATTCCCTTACGCAATTCGTCAGGTCTCTGAAGCGTTAGGTTCAAATGGTTCAACTTCTATGGGTTCTGTTTGTGCTTCAACTCTTGCTCTCTACAACGCTGGTGTTCCACTACGCGCTCCAGTTGCAGGAATTGCAATGGGTCTGATCTCAGATTCAGTTGATGGAAAAGTTGAATATGTTGCTTTAACTGACATTCTCGGTGCAGAAGATGCATTTGGAGATATGGACTTTAAAGTCGCGGGAACGAAAGATTTTGTTACAGCGTTGCAGCTTGACACCAAACTCGATGGAATCCCTGCATCAGTTCTTGCTGGCGCACTCCTTCAAGCTAAAGAGGCTCGTCTTGCAATCCTTGATGTGATGAATGAAGCTATTGATGGGCCTGATGAGATGAGCCCATTTGCTCCTCGCATTATCTCTGTCAAGATTCCAGTTGATCAGATTGGCGCAGTCATTGGGCCTAAGGGAAAGATCATTAACCAGATTCAAGAAGAGACTGGCGCAGATATTTCAATCGAAGATGATGGAACAATTTACATCGGTGCAACCGATGGACCATCAGCTGAAGCTGCTCGTGCTCAAATCAATGCAATTGCAAACCCACAGATGCCTGAAGTTGGCGAACGATACCTAGGTACCGTCGTCAAGCTTGCAGCATTCGGTGCCTTCATCTCATTGATGCCAGGTAAAGATGGCTTGCTCCACGTGTCTCAGATTCGCAAGATGCACGGCGGAAAGCGCATCGAAAACCTTGAAGAAGTTATGAAGGTTGGCGACAAGATTCAAGTTGAGATCGGTGAGATTGATCCAAAGGGCAAGCTTTCTTTGGTGCCAGTCCTTGAAGATGGAACAACTGGTTCAGCTGAATAAATGAGCGTTCGTCGTTCTGTTTTACCTAGCGGTCTGCGTATCGTTACTGAAGAAGTTCCTTCGGTACGCAGCGCCGCAATTGGTATTTGGGTCAATGTTGGTTCACGTGATGAAACCCCGGCAGTTGCTGGGGCTTCTCACTTTCTAGAGCATTTACTTTTTAAAGGCACCAACCGCCGTAACGCTCTTGAAATCTCCTCAGCCATCGAATCTGTCGGTGGTGAGATGAATGCGTTTACGAGCAAGGAATACACCTGCTACTACGCACGTGTCATTGATACTGATTTACCTATGGCAATTGATGTCATCTCTGATCTGATTACCTCTTCGATTGTCACAGCCTTAGATGTCGATGCTGAGCGCAAGGTAGTTCTAGAAGAGATTGCAATGCGCGATGATGATCCAAGTGATCTAGTCCATGATCTCTACGCCGAAACATATTATGGTGACACCCCTCTTGGGCGACCAATACTTGGCACAAATGAATCAATTAAGGCCATGAGCCGAAATTCAGTTTTTAACTACTACAAAAAGCGCTATTCGCCGCAGGATTTAGTCGTTGCCGTTGCTGGAAATATCAAGCATAAAAAAGTAGTCGCGATGGTTGAGCAAGCGTTATCTCACGATGGATTTTTAGATTGCCAGGGCGCACCTGTGATTCGCCCAAATACCCCAGTGCGAAAGAGCGTTCAAAAATCAGTTGGGATAATTACTCGCCCAACTGAACAGGCACACATGTTCTATGGCATGGAAGGTGTTGCGCGCCATGACGATCGTCGATTTGCTATGGGAGTTTTAGCATCAGCGTTAGGTGGCGGAATGTCATCTCGATTATTTCAAGAGATTCGTGAAAAGCGTGGTTTGGCTTATTCTGTCTACGCATATGCTCAACAGTTTGCCGGAAGCGGGCAAATTGGATTCTATGCTGGCTGTAATCCAAGCAAGGCGATTGAAGTAGTTGAGATTATCCGTGAAGTACTTACCGATGTTGCAGACAATGGAATGTCTCATGAAGAAATTGAACGCGCCAAGGGTGCGGTCAGAGGCTCACTTGTATTGAGCCAGGAAGATTCCGGATCTCGAATGAGCAGAATAGGCAAGAATGAAATTGTCTACGGCCATGTAATGGGATTTGATGAGATTTTGAAGGCAGTTTCAGCCGTTAACTCGCAGGAAATCAAGGAAATTGCTAGCGAGTTTCTAACAAAAACGCCTACCCTTGCACTTGTGGGTCCATTTAAAAGTGAATCGAAATTTGAGAAGGTGCTTGCGCGATGATTAAAGTCGGAGTTCTTGGGGCCAATGGCCGCATGGGCAGTGAAGTAGTTAAAGCTGTTTCATCTGCGCAGGGTTTGGATTTAGTTGCAACTTTAGATCTCGGTGACTCGCTTGAAAAATTTGTCACATCCGGGGCTGAAGTAGTTGTTGATTTTACTACTCCAAATGCAGTTATGGGCAATCTTGAATTTCTCATCAAAGCTGGCATCAATGCCGTTGTTGGAACAACAGGATTTGATGATGTGAAAATTGCAAAAATTCAATCATTACTCAAGGATCATCCATCAGTTGGAGTTTTGATTGCACCAAACTTTGCTATTGGCGCAGTGCTGATGATGGAATTTGCCGAGAAAGCTGCGCGCTACTTTGAGTCAGCTGAAATTATTGAACTACATCATCCCGATAAAGTTGATGCACCATCTGGAACTGCTGCGCGAACTGCCCAGTTAATGAGCCAAGCTCGAAAGAACGCAGGCCTTTCAAAGATGCCCGATGCAACTACTACTTCAATTGAAGGAGCCCGGGGCGCAATCGTGGGAGATATTCCGGTTCACTCGGTACGTGCTCGCGGTTTAGTTGCACATCAAGAAGTTATTTTTGGTGGCCTTGGTGAGACTTTAACAATTAGACATGATTCACTTGATCGGGCCGGTTTTATGCCTGGAGTAATTCTCGGAGTTCGCAAGATTGTTGAAAATCCTGGTCTGATTCATGGCCTTGAAAAATTCATGTAACTAAGGAGTGTAAAAATGTCAAAGGATCAAATAGTTTTTTATGGAGCTGATTGGTGCGGAGACTGTCGTCGATCTAAAAGGCTTCTTGAAGAGTTAAATGTTGAATACACACTCATTGATACTGAAAAGACAGAGGGTGCTGCCCAGAAAGTAATAGAGATAAATGGGGGAGCACAATCAATTCCCGTTATTGTCTTTTCTGATTCAACTCATCTAACGGAGCCATCAGATAATGAGCTAAAGGCGAAACTTGCTTCACTTAAACTGATTTAGTTTCTAAGTTCTATTTGTCCTGAAAAAAAGGCTAGAAAAGATTGTAAACAATGGCTGAGGAAACCGCCGCAGAGATTACAACGATAGGAAAAGGTGCCTTTAGTAGTTGCGCTGTTATTGCTACGGCTAAACCAACAATGCGCTGATCAACAACTAGAGTTGTTTTATCTGTGAAGCTTTGAACTGAAACAAGGGCGCTAAGTAGGGCTATTGGAATAAGGGCGTTAACTCTTTGAATTTTAGGATGGGATAACCAACGCTCAGGAACAGAGTGTCCAGAGTACTTAAGCACAAAGGCCACCACGCTAGTTCCCAGCGTTGCAATCCAAAAAGCGTTCATCGGCGCACTCCAACGGCAATTGCGATAAAGGCCGTGGCAATAATGGGTAATCCGGCAGGAAGAATCGGAGTCATTGCCACTGCAAATATTGCGCAGGCAATTGCTAGAAACCTTTCACTTGTCGAAGTGAGTCGAGGCCACAGTAAACCTAAAAAGGCAGCTGGTACTGCAGCATCTAAACCAAAGCTTCGAACATCTCCCATAGCTTGTGCGCCCAGCGCACCAGCCAAAGTGAACAAATTCCAAAAGACAAAAACGCCAATTCCGGTATACCAAAAACCTTTTTGAACAGCCTCGTTACCTCGTTGTTCTTGACCCAGTGCGACCCCAGTGGACTCGTCAATCGTTATCTGTGCTGCCAGAACTCGTTTTAATCCTTTAACACGCAAACGCGGGGCCATGATTACTCCATAGAGTGCGTTACGTGTTCCAAGAAGTGAAGCAGTTGCAATGGCAGTTATTGGACTTCCGCCAGATCCAATAACGCCAACTACAGCAAACTGCGAAGCACCAGAGAATATGAGCAAAGACAAAAGACAGGCCTGCAGTACAGAAAAACCATTTGCAACGGCGGCTGCCCCAAATGCGACTCCGCTCGCCCCAACAGTGATGGAAACGCTTAGTGAATCGCGCAAAGTAGGGGAGAAGTGTTTGGACACGCGGACATTCTGCCGTATAAATGCGGGGGCCGATAGGGGCAAATAGATAGGGTTGAATAATGAGTGAAAATACTGCGATGAACGAGATTATTTACCGTGACGATGTAACAGTTGAACTAGTTAAGGCAAGTGCAAGTGATGCAGATGTTATTTGGGCGGCAAGAGTTTCTACAGCCGGCGAGCAGTCCTTAGATGAAATTGGAGAGGATCCAGCGCGATCTGCAGGGTTGATTAACTATCTGGCCCGTGAACGTCACGGCTCTCCCTTTGAACATACGTCCATGACATTTTTTGTCTCAGCGCCAATTTTTGTCTTTCGCGAATTCATGCGCCACCGTATTGCTTCTTATAATGAAGAAAGTGGTCGCTACCGCGAATTAAATCCAGTTTTCTATATTCCATCAAAAGAGAGAAAGCTTGTTCAAGTTGGAAAAACTGGTTCATACACCTTTGAAGATGGAACTAAAGAGCAGTATGAGGTATCAGTTAAAGCGATGAAAGACGCATACGTCATTGCCTACGAGAGTTATAAAAAAATGCTTGATGCAGGAGTTGCGCGTGAAGTTGCCCGTGTAGTTTTGCCAGTATCAACATACTCATCGATGTATGTTTCGATGAATGCTCGCGCACTTATGAACTTCTTGTCACTTCGTACTGCGCGGGAAGGATCGCATTTTCCAAGCTATCCGCAACGTGAAATTGAGATGGTTGCCGAGTTAATGGAAGCCGAATTTGCGAAATTGATGCCGCTTACATACGCAGCCTTTGAAAAGTCTGGACGAATCGCCCCATAGAACGGGTAGAGTTCGCCCTATGACAACGAACGCTCCATTTGGTCGTCTTTTGACCGCGATGGTTACCCCATTTAAAAAAGATGGAGCAATCGATTGGGCTGGTATTGAAAAACTTGCTGACCACCTTGTACAAAGTGGTCATGATGGAATTGTCGTAAACGGTACAACTGGTGAAGCTCCAACAACTAAGTCATCAGAAAAAGAAGAGATTATTAAAGTTGTTCGAAAGACCGTAGGGGCGAAAGTTAAGGTTCTATCTGGTGCTGGAGATAATGAAACTGAGTATTCAATCAATCAGGCCAAACGCACGCAACAGGCCGGCGCTGATGGACTACTTGTTGTAACTCCTTACTATAACAAACCACCTCAGGCTGGAATCGAGGCGCACTTTCGCGCAGTAGCAGATGCAACCGATCTTCCGATGATGATGTATGACATTCCTGGCAGAACTGGAGTTCCGATTGAGCCTGACACAATCGTTCGATTGTCAGAGCATCCACGCATCGTTGCACTCAAAGATGCCAAGGGAGATGTTGCATCAACCTCTTGGGTGATCAAGCGTTGTGGAATTCCTGTTTATTCGGGAGATGACATTCTTAATCTGCCATTGCTTTCTGTTGGCGCTGTTGGTTTTGTTTCGGTGTGCGGTCATACAGTAGGTATAGATTTACGTGAGATGCTTGATTCCTGGTTTGCTGGTAACTCGAACAGAGCATTAGAAATTCATCAAAAACTCTTGCCGGTCTACACGGGCACATTCCGCACTCAAGGAGCAATCCTTACAAAAGCTGCACTTAACTTAATGGGTTTGCCAGGTGGCCATACGCGTCTTCCGCTCGTCGATGCAACAGATGCGCAAATTGCGCAGTTGCGCGATGATCTTCGCGCTGGTGGCGTAACAGTTAAATAATGAATCATCCTCACCCAAATTTAAATACCCCACCAAAGTTGGTCGATGGGGGCTTGCGTATCGTTGCATTAGGAGGGCTAACTGAGATCGGTCGAAACATGACCGTATTTGAGTATAAATCCAAACTTCTGATAGTTGACTGCGGTGTTTTGTTTCCAGAGGATACTCAACCAGGTATTGATTTGATTTTGCCAGATTTTTCATACATTAGAGATCGTTTAGATGATGTTGTGGGCATATTTCTAACCCATGGACATGAAGATCATATTGGCGCAGTTCCTTATTTGCTGCGAGAGCGTGGCGACATCGCAATTTATGGATCAGCCTTAACTCTTGCATTGATTACCGCCAAATTAAAGGAACATCGAATTTCACCTTTGACTCGCGTAGTTAAAGAAGGTGGCATCGAAGACATTGATCCTTTCACTTTAGAATTTGTCGCAGTTAATCACTCCATTCCTGATGCATTGGCCGTTGTCATAAACACAAGTGCGGGACGTGTTTTAGCTACTGGTGATTTTAAAATGGATCAACTTCCACTTGATGGTCGGATTACAGATTTACGAACCTTTGCCCGACTGGGTGAAGAGGGTGTTGATCTGTTCATGGTCGATTCAACTAATGCCGATATTCCAGGATTTACTCCATCAGAGCGCGAAATCATGCCAGCTCTTAACCGAGTTATTTCATCGACTAGACGAAGAGTAATCGTTGCATCCTTTTCATCACATGTTCATCGAGTGCAGCAGGTTATAGATACTGCTGCATTGCATGGTCGCAAGGTTGTATTCATTGGGCGTTCAATGGTTCGCAATATGAAGATTGCAGAAGAGATGGGTTACTTAAAAGTTCCGTCTGATCTTGTCATTGATGCTAAAGATCTTGACCAGTTCGATGACAATGTGGTTTTAATCTGCACAGGTTCACAAGGAGAACCAATGGCAGCCTTATCCAGAATGGCCAATGGAGATCACCAGATACGGGTAGGTGAGGGAGATACGGTTATTTTGGCATCTTCTTTAATTCCCGGAAATGAAAATTCAGTGTTTCGCATCATTAATGAACTCACTAGATTCGGAGCAAAAGTAGTCCATAAAGCTAATGCAATGGTTCATGTTTCAGGACATGCTGCAGCGGGTGAACTTCTCTACTGCTACAACATCGTCAAGCCAAAATATGTAATGCCGATACATGGTGAATGGCGCCATTTAAAGGCAAATGCTGAGTTGGCGATTGAATCAGGCGTTGCGCGTGGGAACACTTTTATAGTCGACAACGGCGTTGTGCTTGACATGATTAATCACGAAGTCGAAGTGGTGGGAGCTGTACCTTGTGGCTTCGTCTTTGTTGATGGTCAAAGTATTGGTGATATTACGGAAAGCTCTCTTAAGGATCGTCGAATTCTTGGTGAAGAGGGATTTATCTCCTGTGTGGTTGTAGTTGATTCACAGAGTGGCAAAATAGTTGCAGGCCCAGATATTCATGCACGTGGTTTCAATGAAGATGAAGCCATGTTTGATGAAGTAAAACTTAGAATTGAAAAAGCACTTGAGCGGGCCGTCGTCGATGGAATAAATGGAACTCATCAACTTTCACAAATAGTAAGAAAAACCATTGGAGGATGGGTTGGGGGCGAACATCGCCGCAAGCCAATGATTGTTCCTGTTGTTATTGAGGTTTAGTTCTGGCTTTCACCATCGATATTTTTTGTGGGGTTTAGGTAGTGGGTTTAGTTAGCCCTGAAAAGTGCGGCGAGCCTAGTAGGTTAGGTTTTATTCAACCTTTAAGATCACTCGTGTGGCAAAAAGAAAAAAATCTAAAGGCTCTTCTAGGTCGATAGGTAATGCCTTCGCTCGATTGATTGGTTCAATTTGGCGTTTTTTTGCAAAAGGCTTAGGAAGTAGCGTTCGATTTTTAGCACGGGGTGCACGAGAGTTAGATCCTGTACATCAACGTGACGGCATTGCTTTTTTAATTCTAATCATGGCCCTGATTGCTACAGCAGGCACTTGGTTTAATGCAGACAACATAGTCGGACGAAATGTCTATTCAGTTATATATGGTGGATTCGGTCGACTAGGAGTTTTAACACCATTACTTCTCATTTATTTTGCAATAAGGCTTTTTCGAGTTCCAGATGACTCGCAAGCAACAGGTCGCATCATTATTGGAACGTTTACCCTTTTACTTTCGACAACAGGTTTGGCTCACCTAATCAATGGCTCTGTCGGAACAGGTGCCACTGCAATGCGAGAAGGTGGCGGTTGGCTAGGGTATGCCGTTTCAACACCACTTGTCTCTTTGATGACATCGGTGTTGGTCTATCCAATTTTGATCATTGTCTTAATCTTTGCAATTTTGGTTATTACGGCAACACCGGTTTCCCTTCTCTTGTCACGGTTTACGGGAACAAGTAAGTGGCTATGGAATAAAAGGCCAGAACGAAAAGTGCGAATCGAATCTGACTTTGAGATTACCGATACTCCTCCCTTTGAATCACCAGTTGTTGCTGCTTGGAATGATCAAAATCTTGAATACGGTGAAGATGCTATCGATGAGCTTGATGAAGAATCCTTTGACGAAGAGTTCACTGTTGAAGTGCCAGTCAATCCTGTTGCCATCAACTCTGAAAAGATAACAAGTAACAAAAGACCTGAACAGTTACTACTAACGGCTGATAGTAATTATGAATTACCAGCACCAGATCTCCTGCGAACAGGTCCTGCATCAAAAGCGAAAAGCAAGGCTAATGATGCAGTAGTTGCCGCACTCACCGAAGTTTTCTTGCAATTTGAGATAGATGCTCTGGTCACAGGATTTATGCGCGGTCCTACCGTTACTCGATATGAGGTAGAGCTTGGAAACGCCGTAAAAGTAGAGCGCATTACCGCACTTGCAAAAAACATCTCATACGCAGTTGCAAGCGGTGACGTTCGTATACTTTCGCCAATCCCTGGTAAGTCTGCAGTGGGAATTGAGATTCCAAATGCTGACCGAGAGATTGTTGCATTAGGTGATGTGCTGCGTTCTACGGTTGCGGGTCAAGATTTACATCCCATGTTGGTTGCACTTGGTAAAGATGTCGAGGGTAATTTCATCTGTGCGAATCTGGCAAAAATGCCACATTTGCTTGTTGCCGGTGCAACGGGCGCCGGAAAATCTTCGATGATTAATGCGATGATTACATCAATTTTGATGCGCTCTACCCCCGATGATGTTCGTTTAGTTTTAATCGATCCAAAACGAGTAGAGCTGACTGCTTATGAAGGAATACCACATTTAATTACACCGATTATTACTAATCCAAAGAAAGCTGCAGATGCTCTCACGTGGGTGGTTCGTGAAATGGACCTTCGTTATGAAGACCTCTCCACATTTGGTTTTAGACACATCGATGATTTCAATAAGGCTGTGCGGGCTGGCAAAGTTGTAGTCCCCGAAGGTAGTGATCGCACTGTCGAGCCTTATCCATATTTATTGGTGATAATTGATGAGCTTGCTGATCTCATGATGGTTGCGGCTAAAGAGGTTGAAGAATCTGTTGTACGAATTACTCAGCTTGCACGCTCTGCAGGTATTCACTTAGTTCTAGCTACCCAGCGTCCATCTGTAGATGTAGTTACAGGTTTGATTAAAGCAAACGTTCCTTCACGACTTTCATTTGCAACCAGCTCTTTAGCCGATAGCCGAGTAATTCTAGATACGCCTGGTGCGGAAAAACTTGTCGGTCAAGGTGATGGTCTATTTATTCCTATGGGGGCAAGTCGCGCAATTCGAATTCAAGGTGCATATGTTTCTGAACGTGAAATTGAAGCAGTTACTACTCATGTTAAGAAACAGTTAAAGCCTCGTTATAGAGAGGATGTAACTGCGCCACAAAATCATCCAAAGTTAGACAATAAAGAAATTGGTGATGATTTAGATATTTTGTGCCAAGCTGTTGAGTTGGTTGTGGGTACGCAGTTTGGTTCTACATCCATGTTGCAGAGAAAACTTAGAGTCGGGTTTGCAAAAGCTGGTCGTCTTATGGATTTAATGGAGTCACGTGGAATAGTCGGACCGTCTGAGGGTTCTAAGGCTAGAACGGTATTGATCAAAGCCGATGATCTAGATTCG
This sequence comes from Actinomycetota bacterium, assembly GCA_009704505.1. GTDB lineage: Bacteria > Actinomycetota > Actinomycetes > Nanopelagicales > Nanopelagicaceae > Planktophila. Next base: position 11,338 of record WLEB01000019.1, read on the forward strand.
GTCTTAGCGACATTGCGAGATTACTAGGGCAGAGATTTACGCCTAGTAATCATCAGATACATCTCATCTTCACCAAATGGGGGACTACTCACCCCATTTATTCACACCATTTTCATTGTGCCCTTCTGGCCCCAGGTCTTACAATTTGATGTCCATCAGATTCTTTTTTGATTTTTAAGGATTGTTATGTCCCTAGGTTCAATGATTACTAAGGCACGCAAAGATGCGGGCTTTAGTATTGACGACCTTTCGGATGCAACAAACATCCGTGGCGCATTATTGCGAGAGATGGAAGCTGATCAATTCACCAATTGTGGCGGTGAGACTTATGCTCGCGGACACCTTAGAAACATTGCAAAAAAACTCAACATCGATCCACAGCCGTTATTGGATACTTATGAGAGCGAACAAGGTCAATCGGTTAGATCGATTCAAGATCTTTGGGTAGAAAACTCTCTCATGGAAGAGCCAGGTGAGCCGCGCAAAGTTTCCTGGAAAGTACTTGCTGGAATTTCGATTGCCTCATTATTGGTCGTTGGGTTAGCACAGGTTATTTTTTCAAGCAGTTCTGATTCACCTATCCCAACTCCGATTACAACACCGAATGCAACTTCATCGACAACGGAAGAGCAATCAGAGATAGTCTCAGATGGAACTAAGGTTGAAATAGTAATCACCGCATCAAGAGCAAGAAGCTATTTATTGATCAGTGATGAATCAGGACAGGTTCTCTTTGATGGTCAAATTTCTCTGGGTGAAGAAAAAATCTACTCATCAACATCAAAGTTGACCCTTAAAGTAGGCAATGCTGGGGCGCTTGATCTAAAAGTTAATGGAAAAGCAGTCCCACCTATCGGTACACCAGGACAGGTAGTGACCGTAACCTACGGATTAGATTCCTAAAAACCTTAAACACGGTAAGATCGCGCAAATGAAGCGCACTGTTGCAGTTGTGACGATGGGTTGCGCGCGCAATGAAGTTGATTCTGAAGAGTTAGCTGGACGCCTTGAAGCAGATGGTTGGACCCTTGTTGATGATGTTGAATCAGCAGAAGTTGCACTTGTTAACACATGTGGATTTATCGAGTCTGCAAAAAAAGATTCCGTCGACGCACTTCTTGAAGCAAATTCCCTTAAAGGCCATGGAGTTACCCGCGCTGTTGTGGCAGTAGGTTGCATGGCAGAGCGTTATGGAAATGAGTTAGCTCAGGCACTACCGGAAGCTGATGCAATTCTGGGCTTTGATGATTACAAGGATATTTCAGCACGCCTTCAAGCTATAGTCGGCGGTCAATCACACACGGCACATGTTCCACGTGATCGCAGGGCTCTACTTCCTATCGCTCCAGCAGAGCGTGCAACATCTAAAGAAGTTGAAGAGTTTTCAAGAAAAAGATTAGGAACTGCGCCGTGGGCACCGCTAAAGATCGCTTCAGGCTGTGATCGCAGGTGCTCATTTTGCGCTATTCCCTATTTTCGTGGCTCATTTGTTTCTCGAAGACCAACAGAAATTATTAAGGAAGCACAGTGGTTGGCTGACAATGGCGTAACTGAGCTGTTCTTAGTCAGTGAAAATACAACCTCGTATGGAAAAGATTTAAGCGATTTACAGTTAATGGAGAAAATCCTCCCAGAGATTGCAGGGTTATCAGGTGTTGAAAGAGTCCGGCTTTCCTACCTTCAACCTGCAGAGATGCGACCAACCCTGCTTCAAGCCATGATTGCAACAGAGAAAGTTGCGCCGTATTTTGACTTATCTTTTCAACACACAAGCCCTTCAGTACTACGACGAATGAGACGTTTTGGTGATGCAGATAAGTTCTTGCATTTGATTAATCAAATTAGGGCACTTTCACCTGAAGCCGGCATTCGTTCTAACTTTATTGTGGGTTTTCCGGGCGAGAGCCAAGAGGATTTTGATGACCTAGCTAAGTTTATTTCTGATGCAAAACTAGATGCAGTTGGAATCTTTGGATACTCCGATGAGGACAATACAGAGGCGCTTAATCACACAGATAAAATCGACGCAGATGTAATTGCGCAGCGAGTTGAAACATTGTCATCTCTTGCCGATGAAATGGTTTCACTGCGTGCTCAAGCCAGAATTGGTGAAACCATTCGAGTTTTAATTGAGGATCAAGACCTGCAAGAAGGTAGAGCTGCACATCAAGGCCCTGAAGTTGATGGGACGACTACTTTTATTGGAAGTGATTTTCGGGTTGGTCAATATGTAGATGCGATAGTCATTGATTCAATGGGCGCGGACTTGGTGGCAAAACCGCTATGAGGATTCCAAAGTTTGTCACTCCAAACCTTATTACGGTTTTAAGAGTGGCATTTGTACCGGTTGGCGCCTTTGCCTTGTTTAAAAACGGGGGCGACGATCCCATGTGGCAGTACATCTCATGGACAATATTTTTTATTCTTGGTCTATCTGACATTCTAGATGGCAAGCTTGCAAGAAGTCGCGGCGCTGTTACTGAGCTTGGAAAGTTTTTAGATCCTGTAGCAGATAAATTGATGCTAGGCACGGCTATGGTTTCATTGTCTATTTTAGAGAGAATGCCGTGGTGGATTACTGTTGTGATCTTAACTCGAGAAATTGGCGTGACAGTTTTGCGATTGTCCGTTCTTAAGCGCGGAGTAATTCCTGCCAATAAGGGAGGAAAAATTAAGGCAATGATGCAATCCTTTGGAGTTGGCTTTTATGTCCTACCGCTGAGCCCATCTTTGTTCTGGTTTCGAGATGGATTTATGTATATCGCGATAATTCTTACTATCCTTACTGGTATCTATTATGTAAAATCGGCATTCTCTCCTAACTCACCAGAAACCCAGTAGATTTAAAACCCAATAGATTTATCACCTAGTAGCAGTATGAATAGAAAAGAGCAGACCGTGTTGCGATCAGATGAGGATGGTGGCTTAGTTAGCCAAATCATCGATGCATTGCGTCAAAACGGTGAAACTGTAAGCACTGCCGAGTCCATTACTGGTGGATCAATTAGTTCTGCTTTGGTAGGAGTGCCCGGTGCTTCTGAAATCTTTAAGGGCGGGATAACTGCCTATAGCGACGAAGTGAAAGTTGCTCAATTAAAAGTTGATCAAAAACTCATAGAGAAATACTCCGCCATTAGTGAACAGGTTGCAGATGCAATGGCGCAAGGTGCGCTCCAAACATTTAGGACTACCTGGGCTATTGCAACAACTGGAGTTGCAGGTCCCGGTCCAGTCGGTTCCCATGCTGCCGGAACTGTCTGGGTCTCTATTCGGGGGCCCGTTAACCAAACAACGGCGTTAGCCCTATCTGGTGAGCGTGAAATCGTGCGAAACGCTGCTACATCAAGCGCGATAGCCGCCTTTGCGCGTATCCTTAATACTCGAGTTTAGATTTTGGCATGAAGCTAAAATAGAAACCTAGTAATCCAAGCGTGATGATTGATAGCAAGAAAGGAAATGACAATGGTTCTAGTACGTGATGCTGTTGGACAAATCCTTCGTTCTGCGCGCACTGAGCAAGGACGAACTTTGCGAGATGTTGCACGTGATGCACGAGTTTCTCTTGGTTACTTATCGGAAGTAGAGCGTGGACAAAAAGAAGCATCTTCTGAACTGCTCAGTGCAATTTGTTCTGCGCTAGGTCTTACATTGTCTGGAGTCTTTAGCGATGTTTCAGAAGAGCTTAAGAGTCGAGAGGGTCTCACTCTCACTGTTGTCGATGCCGCTTAATAAGTACGCGCCTCAAGTAGCAAATCATCGCCGTACACAGGTAGCTATTCTCGAAGGTGCAAAAGCATTAATTGCAACTGTTGGATTGAAAAAAATGTCCATGATCGAAATTGCAGATCTTTCGCAGGTCTCTCGGGCAACTTTATATAATCATTACCGCGATAAGGACAGCGTTCTGCGCGCACTCTGTGAATCAGAGGCAGAAAGATTTGTGAATCTAGCGCGAAATAGTCCTAGCGCAATTGAAGCTCTAGAAAAGATCTCCGTAGAGATAAGTCAGGATAAAGCTTTAGAGAATATGCGAAAAACCGATCCTGAAACATTGACTCTATTTCTTACAGCTCAGGAAGACCGGTTGTGGAAGGCAGTTTCGGCGGCTATTTCTTTAGTTGTAAGTAATCCGGTAGTTAGTGAATTGACGGTTCGCTGGTTAATTGGTCAGGCTTTACACCCTTTGACACCCATGCAATCGCGCCAACAGGCAGAGGCGATTATCAACAGTGCGAATCTCTGATTTGCGTGAGCGCATTACGCTCTCTTTTGGTGAATCATGGGCACCATCTTTTTCATCAGATATAGCGATCTCTGAACTTGGAAGTAAGTCAGTTAATGAAGCGTTAACAGCTGGATTTGAACCAGATGTGATTTGGAAAGCTGTGTGTAAGGCCCATCCTGTTCAGACAGAAAAATACAGGTATTAGCAGTGCCTATTGAAGCAAAGGTTTTTACCGAAAATGAGGAACTTCCTGCACTAGTTCTTGTGCACGGATTAGGTTCTGCAGGAAGTATCTGGAAATCACTACTGCCACAGCTCAAAGGCCACTTCACTGTCTATGCCTTAGATCTACCAGGACATGGAGATGCAGATTTGGTTAACAATGAGCAGCTAGATCCCAAATCATTGGCTCGTTCAATTATTTCGACTATGCGCACCCAATACAACGTTTCCACAATGCACGTTGCTGGAAACTCGCTTGGAGGATGGATAGCTTTAGAGATGGGCGCTGTGGCACCAAAAAACGTTTCAAGTGTAACCGCTTTGGCACCTGCCGGACTTTGGCATCAAGTGCCAACATCAAAATTTCCACCAAGTATATTTGCAAGAATTCTTGCCAAGATTTCTCAGTATTTTATGCGGCTTGCATATCGCATACCGGCCTTAAAGGCGTTGGGCTATAAAAAGATAACTCATCTATGGAGAGAGTTAAGTTTTGAATCCTGCCGTGACTCTGTCATTGCAATGGCCAATTCAAAGGGATATATGCCTACATGGAGAAGCCTTCTCGGCAAGAAATTTGATTCTCGTATAGATGGATCTGTCGATGTCTCAATCGTCTTTGGCGACTATGACTTAACGTTGCCAGAAAACATTGCGCAGAAACGAGAAGTTGCACCAGAACATGCAGAGTGGATAGTGGTAGAAAATTGTGCCCACGTGATCATGTGGAACTATCCTGATTTAACTGTAGATCTGATTAAGCGAACCGCCCGGATCGCATAGATCGACCCTGAACTCATCTGATCTAGTCGGATCAGATATAGATCTCTAGCACCCAAGGGGTGGATTGATCACCCTTAATCAAGGTACAGGTAAAGCCCTCCTTTAGGATCTGAGTTAATTGCACAGGGTCCTTCGGAGCAGTCTTTGATATCAATATCGCCCGGACAGCTTCACCTCGAATTTTTTTGGACATATGCGTAATCGTTTTTTTGACACCGCCAACTTTTGTAAAGACTTTAATTTCAACGGTTTTTTCAACAGGTGAATGCCATACGCTTTGATAGGTAGATGACCGGCAATCAATAATTAGATCAGCGTTATTCTTATCAAGCTGGGTGCAAACTAACGGTCGCATCTTTGAGTTATCTATCTTCTCTTTGTAGGCCCTAATGACTTTCGTGGGGGAGATCGCGCCATATTTGGCAGAGATTATTGTGATCGCCTTGGCTCCCCGGTTTTGCGCCGCCTTGGGAAGGGTCGACCAGCCCAGCCCCTGATAAAGGACCCCCGTATAGACGGTGATTGCAGGACCGGCGATCGGTGATTTCTTCTCACTAGGGGGCAGAAGGATCAACACGGGGCAAGTATGGTCCTTGATTGCATCTGCGACACGGCCAGAATTGTCAGTGGCTCCTGTTACCTTTCGAACAGATGTTCGGATAGAATTGACTCCGTTGCAAGTGATTGCAGCGTTCAGCCAGAGCGGTTCCAACTTCCGCCCGTTTCTCCACACTCGTTCTCGAGTTGAAGCGGTCCGTCGTTGGGTCTCCGTACCTTCTGGGCCGACACCAAACGATCTGCACACAGCAGAGCGTTCTATCGAAAGGAATG
>WLEB01000002.1 GCA_009704505.1 Actinomycetota bacterium
ACACGTTAAGCAATTGCTTAACTATTTACGCGTAATAAGGGGATTTCTATGAACAAGGCCCAATTCATTGCGGCGCTAGCTCCACATTTCAATGACAGCAAGAAAGAAGCAGCACATGCTGTAGATATTGTTTTTGACACAATCGTTCGCAGCCTTTCAAAGGGCGAAGATGTGATGATTAACGATTTTGGTAAATTTAAGAAAGTAGATCGCAAAGCACGTATGGGCCGTAACCCATTTACTGGCGAAACGATCAAGATCAAGGCTTCTAAGAAGGCTCGCTTCCTTCCTGCAAAGGGACTCAAGGATGTAATCTCAGGTGAACGCAAGTTGGGGCCTGCTCCAAAGCCAGAACCAAAGGTTGAAAAGGCATCTGCAAAGAAAGCAGCTCCAAAGAAGGCCGCTAAGAAGTCAGCTAAGAAGAGTGCAAAGAAGGCTGTTAAAAAAGCAAAGCCAGCCGCTCGTAAAACAGCTAAGAAAGCAAAGAAGGCTAAGAAGAAGTAAATCTGTAAAGATTTATAGGCGGGGCTAGCATCTGCTAGCCCCGTTTTTTCTGTAATTGACTACTATTGACGTTGTGGCTGACTACAAGGTTTCTTATGCGCCGCCTGTCGGCAAGCCGTTGGGTTCAAATAAGACAATCAGGTTTATAAGCTCTGTACTTATCCCGCTCATGACTTTGATTTCAAAAAAGAATTGGCGCGGTAGCGAGAACATTCCACGTTCTGGAAAGATAATTATTGCCAGCAACCATGTTTCTTACATGGACGTACTTTTCTTTGGACACTTTCTCTACGGTAATGGCCGTGCCCCTCGTTTCATTGGGAAAGAGGGCGTATTCAAAATTCCAGTGATCGGCAAACTTCTTTTGGCCGCAGGTCAGGTTCCAGTAGTTCGTGAAAGTAAGGATGCATCTAAAGCAGTCCAACATGCCGTTAAGTTATTAGAAGCTGGTCACTGTCTTGGTGTCTACCCGGAAGGCACATTGACACGCGATCCCGATGGTTGGCCAATGGTGGCAAAGACCGGATTGGCACGTCTTGCGATTATCACCCAAACCCCGGTTATTCCAGTGGCCCAATGGGGTACGCAGATAATCATGCCAACCTATGAGAAGAAAATTAAGTTCTTTCCCCGTACACCAATTAAGATCTTGGCAGGTGAACCGCTAGATTTTTCACCCTGGTACGGTAAAGAAAATGATCCAGCAGCACTTGTGGAGGCAACTGCCTTTGCAATGCGAGCGATCACCGAGCTACTAGAGGAGCTGCGGGGGCAGAAACGACCAGTGGAGATTTTTGATCCTCACAACTCAGATCTACCCCGAACAGGTAACTTTAAGAAGGCAAGGAAGAAATGAGCAAAGTAGTCGTTTTGGGCGCCGGACAATGGGGCTCAACTTTGGCACAAGTTCTAAGTGATGCAGGCAACCATGTACTGATCTGGGGGCGTGATCAAAAAGTTGTGGATGAAATCAATCAATCTCACACTAACACTAAATATTTGGGTGAAAATGTTTTGCCAGTTGGCTTAAAGGCAACAACAGATCTAAAGGAAGCTTTTGATTACTCTAACATTTACGTAGTTGCGGTTCCGGCTCAAGTGCTACGCGAAAATCTCATTCTCTGGAAGCCATTGGTTCAAACTAACGCAATATACATAAGTACGTTAAAGGGAATTGAAGAGAGCACTTTGTCTCGAATGACGGAGATCATTGAACAAGTGCTAGAGACAAAAAACGTTGCGATCATTACAGGGCCAAATCTTGCTAATGAACTTATCTTGCGCCAGCCAGCAGGTGCAATCGCAGCAGCGCCAACAATGGCGTTGGCAGAAAAAGTTCAGAATTTATTTTCAACTCCCTATTATCGAGTGTATCCATCGGTTGACGTTTTGGGATGCGAGCTTGCAGGTGCTATCAAATCAGTAATCGCACTGGCAGTTGGTATGTCTATCGGTATGAATTTAGGTGAAAACACTCAAGCAATGTTGATTACTCGGGGATTACACGAAGTGGCTCGTTTGTGTGCAGCCCACAAAGCTGATCCACTCAGTGCTGCAGGCCTTGCTGGAATGGGAGATCTTGTTGCAAGTTGTGGATCACCTTTATCTCGCAATAGAACATTCGGTGAAGTTCTCGGACGAAGTGGTTCAATGGAGATCGCCAGAAGAGATGTTGCAAAAACGGTAGAAGGAGTTGCATCATCTAGTGCGGTGCTTGAGATTGCACACCGTGTGGGTGTTGAAGTACCCGTAATTGAGGCAGTGGCAGATGTAGTTTCAGAAACAATTACTCCTTCTCAGGCCTTAGATCGCCTTATGGAAATCAGCATCAAATCTGAGAACTTCATCCAATGACGAAAAAAAAGATCGCCATTATCTGCGGCGGTCCAAGTAGTGAGCATGAAGTTTCTGCTCTATCGGGTGCGGGTGTTCTATCAGGCATAGATAAACAGTTATTTGATCCACTCCTTATTGGAATCACTAAATCTGGGCAATGGGTTTTACTGCCCAATGACTATCCATTAGCAATTAGTAATGGAGCCATGCCGACTATCGAATTAACTAGCAACCAGGTTGAGCTAACGGAGAATGGTTTTGAATTAAATGGAGCCCCTTTGCAGATTGACTGTGTCTTTCCAGTTTTGCATGGTGAGTTTGGTGAAGATGGCCAGATCCAACAGTTACTAGAAAATTCCAAAATCGCCTATGTTGGAAGTGGAGTTGAGGCCTCGGCCCATGCCATGGATAAATCGATTGCTAAAGCGATTTTTGCTAAGAATGGATTATTGATTGCCGAAGGCGTCGAGGTGACTGCCCTTAATTGGCAGAAGTTAACTAAGGATTTGATCTACCCAGTATTTGTTAAGCCAGCTAGTGGTGGCTCAAGTCGAGGAACTCATAAGGTTAAAGGTTCAGATTCTTTGGAAGCGGCTATCTCTGATGCTCTTACTTATGATGACAAAGTATTGGTTGAACAAGCAATCGATGGGCGCGAAATCGAGTGTGCAGTTATCGAGCGCGAAGGTGTCATTGAGGCATCGGTTGTGGGGGAGATAATTGTTAACCCAGCTTTTGAGTTCTATGACTTTCAAGCCAAATATCTAGACAGCGCAACTACAGTGCAGATTCCTGCCAGCATTAGCCAATCAGATTCACTCAAGATTGCAGATCAAGCAAAGACAGCGTTTAGGGCTTTGGGTTGTAGTGGCCTAGCGCGATGTGATTTCTTTTACACAAAAAAAGGTGAAATTGTAATAAATGAACTAAACACAATGCCTGGGTTTACAGGTACATCTGTGTATCCAAAACTATGGGCAGCTAGCGGGCTTACATATAGTCAATTGATAACAACCTTGATTAACTCTGCATTAAAAGCGAGTAAGAACTAGCGCGTTTTTAGCTTAAGTGAGTTACAGGACAAGTCAGTGTTCGAGTAATCCCAGGGACTCCTTGAACTTTGGCTAATACAAGTCGGCCAAACTCTTCCATGCTCTCAGCTTCTGCACGCATGATGACATCGTAAGGACCAGTTACGCCTTCAGAAAGTGTCACACCAGGGATTTTTGCCGCAGCATTGGCAACTCCTGCTGCTTTTCCAACTTCAGTTTGAATCAAGATGAACGCCTGTACTGACATGTGAGAACCCTTTCTGTTTTTGTTCAATCTGAATTCACATAGATTCCTAGTAATTTACAGATTTCCAATTGTATGGCCGTGCGTAAACGCTACCGTAGAACTTCCTATTCTCTCTAGTCGATTAGGCTATGGGGTATGAACTTCGATGAGGCAGGCGTTATCCAACTGCTCAGCGGCATTTTCGGGAGCAACCATCGTGGAGTCGATATTGGGATTGGTGATGACGGGGCTGTGGTCAAAACCAGCGATAGGACCGTGATTACAAATGATGTTGCTGTGGAGGGTACACATTTTCAAACTGAGTGGAGCAGCGCCTTTGAGATTGGACGGAAGATTACAGCGGCCAATCTTGCAGATGTTTATGCAATGGGCGGACAGCCACAGTATTTGGTAGTGGCACTGACTTTAACTGGTGATGAATCTTTAGATTGGATCGAGGAGTTAGCACAGGGAATTGCCCACGAAGCCAACAGTTGCGGGGCAGTAGTTGTTGGAGGCGACCTTGCAAAGGGTGAGAACAAAAGCATTTCAATCACGGCGCTAGGTAATGTTCAAAGTCCGATTAAACGTTCAGGTGCTCAGGTAGGCGATGGAATTTATCTCTCATCACTTCCTGGTTGGTCTGCTGCAGGTTTAGCGATACTTCAAAGTTCGATCACTTCTGGTCCTGAATTAATTGGTGATAATGACTTTGCCAACCATGCTGTTAGTGAATTCTCTGCACCCACAGTCGATTACGCAGAGGCCGTAGCCTTCGCGTCATCGGGCGCCCATAGCTTGACCGACATTAGTGATGCATTTGTAATTCAAGCCAAACAGATGGCAGATGCATCCAAGGTTACCTTTGAAATTGATCAAGAACTCATCACAAAAAATGTTGAGTTCGAGAGTCTCAAAGAGTTAGCAGATTTACTTGAAACTGATGTATGGCAGTGGATCTTTGCTGGAGGAGAAGACCATGTTTTCTTAGCAACAGGTAAGAATCTCAATGGGTTTAAGGTTGGCACGGTAATTGAAGTTATTGATGGGCAAAGTCTTACTGGTGTAGAAATGAAAAAAGCGCCAGATACCTGGCGCCATTTTCAATAAAATTAACAGTAATTAGCGAACGACTTTTCCAGCCTTAAGGCAAGAAGTGCAGACGTTTTGACGCTTAGTGCTTCCACCGACAAGAGTGCGAACACGTTGAATATTTGGATTCCAACGACGACGTGTCTTTACCTGTGAGTGTGAGACGTTATTACCAAAGCTGGGGCCTTTGCCACAGATATCGCATGTTGCTGCCATGGCAGAACTCCTTAAAATGTTTGACATGAATCATGTTCTCTAGCGGTGCTTTTCGAACAGGGCGTAAGGGTATCGCGTAGGCAGGGTCAGATGCCAATTCCTCTTCAACCGACCGGAAAGAGGCCCACATACGCGAGGTTTTCGCCCAAAACTTGAGGAGTCAATTCTTGAGAATTTCACAATCTCAAACCTCATAAAGGGGAGAATGAACCCGTGGCTAATCTAGAGAACAAGGTCTCATCGGTAATTGGAGACAGGACCGCAAAGGTTTTAGAGGCCACCTTCGGTATAAAAAACATCGGAGATCTGATGAGACATTACCCGCGGCGATACATGGTTCGTGGAGAGCTATCGGATATTTCGCAGTTAAATGAAGGAGATGAAACAACCATCCTTGCGCAGATTTATTCAGCAACAAATAGACCAATGCGCGGGCGCAAAGGAAGCATGTTAGAGGTAATCGTTACTGATGGAACTGACAAACTTTCCCTCACATTTTTTAATCAAGCATGGCGCGAAAAAGACTTAAAGGTCGGGCGACAAGGTTTGTTTGCCGGCAAGATTGGTGTTTTTAACAATAAGAAACAGCTGACACATCCAGACTATGAACTTATTCCAGATGGTTCTGATTTGGATACGGCGGTTGAGGGTTTTGCCGGCAAGTATTTACCCGTCTATCCAGCCTCTTCGAAACTGCCTTCGTGGAAGATTTCACAGTGCATGCAATTGGCGATCGGTTCACTTGAAGAAGTTGAAGATTTTCTGCCTGAAACAATTAGACAAAAGCATGGATATCCCACTTTGCACCAAGCTTTGGTTCAACTACATCAACCAGCAGATCTAGAACATGCCGAATTAGCACGAGCGCGCTTGACCTTTGATGAAGCATTTCTGCTGCAATCTTTATTGGTATTGCGTCGAAATGAACTCAAGAAGCTCAATTCAAATCCAATCAAGAAAATTGCGGCAGGATTACTAGATTCATTTGATAAGTCACTTCCTTTTCAACTCACAGCAGGTCAGTTGCACGTTAGCAAAGAGATTGAATCAGATTTAGCCCAGTCACATCCCATGCATCGTTTGCTTCAAGGTGAAGTTGGTTCAGGAAAAACAATCGTGGCCCTAAGAGCAATGCTTGCAGTTGTAGATAGCGGAGGACAGGCTGCATTGCTAGCACCAACTGAGGTGCTGGCTGGACAACATCTTCGAACAATCACAAAATTACTAGGTGATCTCTCTCAAGGCGGAATGTTGGGTGGAAACGAAAATGCTACTCGAGTAGTTCTTTTGACTGGATCACAAAGTGCTGTTGATCGAAAAGAATCGTTAGCAATGGCAGCAGATGGTGTTGCAGGTATTGTGATCGGAACACATGCATTACTCGGCGAAAAAGTAGCCTTTAAAAATCTTGGATTAATCGTTGTTGATGAACAGCATCGTTTCGGCGTGGAACAACGTGATGCACTTAAAGAAAAAGCAACACTGCCTCCTCATCTATTGGTAATGACTGCAACTCCAATTCCGCGTACTGTGGCAATGACTGTATTTGGCGATTTAGATGTTTCAACTCTTCGAGAGCTGCCTTTAGGTCGTCAACCAATCACTACGCATGTAGTTCCAGTAAAGGAAAAACCTCATTACTTGGAGCGTACCTGGCAACGAATTAAGGAAGAAGTAGCGCAAGGTCATCAGGCCTACATCGTGGCTCCCAGGGTTTCTGCTATTGAAGAAAGTAATGCAGATGCTGATTTGGACTTTCTTTTCGGTGAAGAATCAGATGAGATAGCAGCAGTTGAGGAACTTGCTCCTTCACTTCATTCGGGAGCCTTAATGGGATTGCGGATAGCTGTTCTACACGGTCGTCTTTCAGCCGAAGAAAAAGACACAACTATGCAGGCTTTTTCAAAAGGTGAGATAGATGTTTTAGTTTCAACTACCGTTATAGAAGTTGGCGTAGATGTGGCTAATGCAACAATTATGGTAATTATGGATGCTGATCGCTTTGGTGTTTCGCAGCTGCACCAACTGCGTGGTCGAGTGGGTCGTGGAACTTCACCAGGTTTGTGTCTACTTGTTACTTCTAGTGAAGATTCCTCTCCTGCCCGCCAACGATTAGATGCTGTTGCCAAAACACTAGATGGGTTCGAGCTCTCACGAATAGATCTAGAACAACGGCGTGAAGGTGATGTTCTAGGAGCATCTCAGTCAGGAACAAGATCGCATTTGAGATTACTTCGAGTGCTTCGAGATGAAGAGTTGATTGAACAAGCAAGGCAAGATGCACAGGATCTAATCTCAATAGATAAAGAATTAACCAGTTATCCTGCCCTAAAGTTAGAGTTGGCTAGGTTGCAACGCGATCAAGCAGTTGATTATCTAGATAAGGGGTGAGCTGTTGCGGATAATTGCTGGCGTAGCCAAAGGTAGAAATTTAGGAACAGTGGCAGATGCAACCAGGCCCACTTCTGATCGCGCTCGTGAGGGCCTTTTCTCATCTCTTGCATCCGAGTTTGGAACCTTCGAAGGATTACGTGTTCTAGATCTTTTTGCAGGATCTGGTGCAATAGGCCTTGAATCACTTTCTCGAGGCGCCACACTTGTTCATGTTGTTGAAAGAGATGATCAGGCGATCAAGACCATAGAGGCCAATTATGAGTTAGTGAAAAAATCTAATCCAGATGGCAAACTCCAAATATTTGGTATGAGTGTTGAACGCTTTCTCAATGATCAACCTAAGGAGAAATACCACCTGATTTATATAGATCCTCCATATGATTTTTCTAACCAAGAAGTTGAAGATACGCTCAGTAAATTACATGATCATGATTTTTTAAACAGCGATGCATTTATTGCAGTAGAGCGCAATACAAGGATGGATCAATTCATTTGGCCTGATGCCTTTATCCCAGCGCGTGAGCGAAATTATGGGCAGGCCACCATCTATTACGCCAATTTTCAGCCTTAAGAATGGATTACTCGCCCGTCTATTGCTAGCGTTTGGTCTATGAAGCGCGCTGTTTGCCCTGGATCCTTTGATCCAATCACTTACGGGCACTTAGATATCATCGAACGCGCCGCCCAACAATTTGATCACGTTGTAGTTGCTGTTCTAGAAAACCGCACTAAAGCATCTTTGTTTACAGTCCAAGAGCGAATTAAAATGATTTCAGAAGTTACCAGTAGATTTCCAAATGTTTCTGTAGATTCTTGGAGTGGATTATTGGTTGAATACTGTAAGAGCAATTCAATCCAAGCAATTGTGAAGGGTTTGCGCGCTGTAACTGATTTTGATTATGAACTCCAGATGGCTCAGGTGAATTTACAGGGCTCGGGCGTTGAAACCATGTTTATGGCTACATCTCCAACTCATTCATTCTTGTCATCATCTTTGGTCAAAGAACTCGCGCACTATTCTGGTGATGTCTCATCTATGGTGCCACCGTCAATCAATGAAGCGCTTAAGCTTCGAATAGCAGGGGAGTAGATCATGGAATCGATTGAGAAATTAACGTCTGCAATCACGATGATAGAAGAGGCACGAGGCGTACCCCTGTCTGCTAGTTGTGTCGTTCATCGCGCGGAAATTCTTTCAATTTTAGATGCGGCTCGAGACGGACTACCTTCAGACTTTGCATCTGCTCATTCAATTATCGAAACTCGAAATGCGATCATTGAAGAAGCTCGATTGAGCGCTGAACAGATGATTGCAATTGCTCGTGAAGAAGTATCACAGATGGTAGAGAAAACTTCGGTTGTTCAGATTGCACGTGATGAAGCTCGTCAGATATTACAAGAGGCCAGAGAAAGCGCTGAAATTGAAAAACAAGAGATTGAAGAGTACATAGATGGCCGATTAGCAACTCTTGAAGTTATCTTGAATAAAACATTAGATGCCATTGGTCGTGGTCGGGATCGATTAGCTGGCGCAAATGACAAAGATGTTTTGTCTCAACTTGCCGAAAAGGATTAGTTGGCCTAGCCACAGATATTTGATCCCATGAGTACTTCGCACAAATCCTTTCAATTAAACACGTTCGAACTTCCCAGACGTGCGGGGGAGATGAAGGAGTACTCCTTAGATATTCAGGTCAATGAGAACTTTGGTGTCAATCTGATTTCTGTTCCTGCAGGTCAGACTATTGAAGTCGATGCACGTTTGGAGTCAGTCACTGAAGGAATTCTTTTGAGCGCTGATGTTTATGCAGTTGCAAAAGGTGAATGCATACGTTGTTTAGATCCAGTAGAGATAGTTATAGAGCGAAAAATACAGGAGTTATACAACTACGAACCAACAAATGAACGTGGAAAGAAAAAGAAACACGATACTGAAATTGATGATTTAGATATTGAAGATGAGCTAATGATGCAAGGTCAGATTATGGATCTGGAAACTCCGATTCGCGATGCAGTAGTGCTCTCACTTCCCATTAATCCTTTGTGTAATCAAGATTGCTTAGGGCTTTGTCCTGAATGTGGGGAAAAATGGGCTGTCCTTGCACAAGATCATGCTCACACATCCATAGACGCACGCTGGGCAGGCTTGAAAGCTTTGGGCTCTGAAGATCCCGATTTCAAGATTTAACGGTTTTGAGGGATACTTACGCCCTTAGGTTAGAACGGCGATTTAGCCCAGAGAGCCTATATTTTTAAATGACTCGAATACTCGAGGAAACTGAAAGAAGAGGTTAGAAAAGTGCCAGTACCAAAGCGAAAAATGTCGCGTTCAAAGACGCGCTCTCGTCGTAGTCAGTGGAAAACAACTGCAGCTGCACTTGCTACATGTGGTCAATGCCAGCAACCTAAACTTCAGCACACTGCTTGCCCAACATGCGGTACATATAACCGTCGTCAGGTATTAGAGGTCTGATCTGAGTTCTTCGCTCGCTGAGCAGCTGGGAGTAGATCTCGATCCAGCTTTGCTTGAATTGGCCTTCACCCATCGTTCATTTGCATATGAATCAGGAAGTAAAGAGACAAATGAGCGTCTGGAATTCCTTGGCGATTCTGTATTGGGATTGATTGTTACCGAATCACTCTATAAGCGATACCCAGATTTTGATGAAAGTCGGCTTTCACCTCTTCGTTCAGGTGTTGTAAATATGCGTGCTCTTGCCGATATCGCAAGAGGATTACAACTTGGAAGCCACATTCGTCTTGGTAAAGGTGAAGAAGTTACAGGCGGAAGAGACAAACATTCACTTTTAGCCGATGCATTAGAGGCATTAATCGGTGCCATTTATTTGCAGTTTGGTTTTACTAAGTGCTCAGAAATAGTAGAAAAATTAATTACTCCTACTATGGATTCTGCTGTTGCCCGAGGTGCCGGTCTTGATGGCAAAACAGCGTTACAAGAGTTAGCCGCTGCACTTGGGAAAGGTGCACCCGAGTATGTTGTTAGTGAAGAGGGTCCTGATCACGATAAAAATTTCACTGCTACAGCAATGCTCGCAGGTCAAGTCCTGAGTCAAGGTGTTGGAAAGAGTAAGCGCGAGGCTGAGCAAGTGGCCGCACGTGGTGCATATGAAGCTTTAAAAATCGCCTTTCCACAGCCTTAAATCTACGAAAATCCTGCGCTCGAAGCGATAGGTTTACCGCGTGTATTTGAAAAGTATGACGCTCAAGGGCTTTAAGTCCTTTGCTTCAGCGACCACTCTTCGACTCGAGCCGGGAATTACATGCGTTGTCGGTCCTAACGGCTCTGGAAAATCAAACGTAGTCGATGCCCTTACCTGGGTTATGGGTGAACAAGGTGCCAAATCTTTACGCGGTGCCAAAATGGAAGATGTCATCTTTGCAGGCACAAGTGGCCGTGCACCTCTTGGGCGCGCTGAAGTTTCACTCACAATTGATAACACAGATGGCGCTCTCCCAATTGAGTATGCAGAAGTTACTATTTCAAGAATTTTGTTTAGAAACGGACAAAGTGAATATCAAATTAATGGAGAGGCTTCGCGTCTTCTAGATATCCAAGAACTTCTTAGCGATTCTGGAATTGGCCGGGAAATGCACGTCATTGTTGGTCAAGGTCAATTAGATGCAATTTTGATGGCAACTCCAGAGGAGCGTCGTGGATTTATTGAGGAAGCTGCTGGTGTTTTAAAGCATAGAAAACGTAAAGAAAAGGCTTTGCGCAAACTTGACTCAATGCAGGCAAATCTTGCGCGTGTTCAAGATCTTACCGTTGAGCTACGCAGACAGCTTCGCCCACTCGGTAAGCAAGCTGAGGTGGCTAAGAAGGCTGCAACAATTCAAGCAGATCTGCGTGATGCCAAACTCCGCCTTTTTGCAGATGACTATATTTCTATGTCAAAGACTTTAGAGCTAGAAGTTGCTGATGAGAGTGCACTGAGAGAACAACGAGCAGTTGTTGAATCAGAACTAGAAACTATTCGCCGTCGTGAAGAGGCTTTGGATTCACAAGCTGCAATAGAAGGACCACAACTTGTTGCAGCTCAAGAACTTTATTACAACTTGAATTCATTACGTGAAAAATTTCGCGGAACACAAAGCCTGGCTCAGGAAAGATCTCGTTTTCTAAATGAAGAAGCAGAAGAGGCGCGCTCATCTGGTCGCGATCCCCAGACATTAGACCTAGAGGCGCATGCATTACGCGAAGAAGAGCGAGAACTGCGTGCAAATGTTGAAGTAGCTAAGAACGCTCTTGCACAGGCAACTGTGGCTTTAATTTCTGCCGAAGCGCTTTTGAAAAGCGATGAAGACACTATTGCAGCGGCTATGCGTGCGATTGCAGATGCGCGCGAAGGCACAGCCCGCCAAGAAGGTCACATTAAATCTTTAAATGCACGACTAGAAGCAATCGCCGAAGAGATCGCTCGATTAACTAAGTCTCGCAATGAAGCGCAGGCGCGAGTCGAGCAAGCACAACGTGAATATTCGACATATGAACTAGAGATTGCAGGTGCCGACTCTGGTGAATTAGGCCTTGATTCACTCTTTGAAAGCGCAAAATCTTCCCTGGAATCATCCAAACTAAAACTTACACAGCTACTGGAATCAGAACGTGCAGCAGATCGTGAACGAAACGCTGTTGAATCCAAATTGGAAGCGATAAAGCTGACATCTGAAAATCGAGATGGCGCCTCTGCGTTATTGAAAGATTCAAGGGGTGTTTCAATCATGGGCAGCGTTGCTGGTCTTATTGAAATAGATAAGGGGTGGGAGGCAGCTGCTGCGGCAGCACTAGGAAATTTCGCTGATGCAGTTGTCGTAAAGGATCTCTCTTCAGCTGTAACGGCGTTGACTACTTTGCGTCGAGAAAATCTGGGCCAGGCAGATGTCTTGGTTTATGAACCAGGAATGGTTCAAAAAGCTTCGATCCCTTCGGGCTTGAACTCATTATCAACGTATGTTCGCTCCAATTCAATCGGAGATTTACTCGCCTCCCTCTTGTCAGGAATAGTTGTTGCAGATGATGCAAATGCTGCAGAAGCCATCTTGCGATCTCACCCAGATGTAGTTGTTGTCACACGCGATGGTGACGTTGTTTCTAAAGGGCGTGCAACTGGCGGATCAAAATCTTCATCCTCACTCATCGAAATCACAGCACTGATCAGCAGTTTAGAAAGTAAATTACAAGAGATAATTCATGATTGTGATCGCTTGAAGTTTGAAATTGCTTCTGCAAATACCGAAATTGCATCCAGACAAAGTGGATTTGACTCAGCCCTATCAAAACTCAATGAGTCTGATGCTCGAATCGCTGCATTGACTGAACAATTGGCAGTATCTGGACAAAACATGAAATCCTCAATGGCAGAAGTCGAACGTTTAGATAGATCCATCAATGAAGCAAATGCAACCAAATCTCGTGATGAGGGTGAAATTGTCATTGCTCAAAACCAACTACAACAGCGTGGTGAAGTAGTAGAACCGGATCATTCACGGACAGAGCAACTGCGAAGCCAGGTCACTACCGCCAGAACTGCTGAAGTTGAAGCAAGACTTGCCGTTAGAACGATTGAAGAGAGAGTTGATTCGGTTGCAGCTCGTGCGTTAGGTCTAGAAAGATCTGCTCAAGCAGAACGTGATGCATCAGAGCGCGCGGTTCTACGTCGTAGCACCCGCGCACGTGCTGCTGTAATTTCTCAAGCCGTCGCTGAATCTGCCTATGAAGTCCTTATTCATTTAGAACGTTCAATTTCAAAAGCAGCAATAGAGCGTTCTCGACTTGATGAATCACGCGTAAGCCGCGAAGGTGAGACTTTATCCGTACGCTCGCGTGGTCGAGAGTTAACAATCCAACTTGAATCTTTGACATCTAGTGTCCATAAAGATGAAATTGCCCGTGCCGAACAGCGGTTGCGAATTGAAACTCTGGAGAGCAAAACTCTAGAAGAGTTCGGGGTAGATGCCCAAACATTGATTAGTGAGTATGGGCCTGATAAAGATGTTCCTACTTTTCATGAAACTGATGAAGGCGAGATTATCTCTACAGAGATGGTTCCATATCGCCGAGATCAGCAACAAAAGAGATTGGCTGCTGCTGAAAGATCTCTCAACTTGCTAGGAAAGATCAATCCACTGGCACTTGAAGAGTACACATCATTGGAAGAGCGGTTAAAGTTTTTGGCAGAACAGTTAGAGGATCTGAAAAATACCAAAAAAGACCTTCTCGACATCATTAAAGAAGTTGATGATCGAGTGCAGTCAATTTTCATGGAAGCTTACCTAGAGACTGCAAAGCATTTCGAAGATATCTTCTCTCGACTATTTCCTGGTGGAGATGGCCGCCTTATTTTGACCGATCCAGATAACCCACTCACGAGTGGTGTTGATGTTGAGGCCCGCCCACCTGGAAAACGAGTAAAACGTCTTTCACTGTTATCAGGTGGAGAAAAATCCTTGACGGCCGTTGCGATGCTTGTTGCAATCTTTAAGGCCCGCCCAAGTCCGTTCTATGTTCTAGATGAAGTTGAAGCCGCACTTGACGATGTTAACTTGGGAAGATTATTGGGCGTATTAGAAGAGCTGCGTGCTAGTTCTCAATTAATAATTATTACTCACCAAAAACGAACCATGGAAATTGCAGATGCTTTGTACGGTGTAACAATGCGCGGAGATGGTGTGACAGAGGTTATTTCTCAGCGCCTTCGCGAATCTGACGCAAGTTAAAGGTTTTCTTAATGGCGATTTTCACCAAGTTAATTGCACGAATAAAAGGCAATAAAGATTCTTTCTCTTCTGATTGGTCGGAATTAGAGTCAGAACTTATTCAGGCAGATCTGGGACCCTCACTAGCTGCTGAGTGCATTGAACAGGCAAAAAAGTTAAGTACTGATTCACCACAAGAGTCTCTGCTTCAGTTTTTGGCCAGCAAACTCTCGAAAAGATCACATGAAATGAACTTATCTAAGGCAACTTCGACGATTTTAGTAGTTGGCGTCAACGGGACAGGTAAAACGACTTCAGTAGCAAAGCTTGCATCATTTTATAAATCTTCTGGGAAAAGCGTTCTTTTGGCAGCCGGTGATACTTTTCGAGCAGCTGCTGTAGAACAGTTAAAAACTTGGGGAACGCGTATTGATGTTCCTGTTATATCTGGGCAAGAAAATGGTGATCCGGCCTCTGTTGCCTTTGATGCAGCAAAGTTTGCACAGACAAACAATATAGAGATTTTGATTATTGATACTGCAGGTCGCTTACACAATAAAAGTGATCTCATGTCAGAGCTAGCTAAGGTAAAGCGAGTTGTTGAAAAAACTTCGCCAATCAGTGAAGTTCTATTAGTTATTGATGCAACAACGGGACAAAATGGTTTAATGCAAGCAAAAATCTTTGCAGAAAGCGTTGATGTAACGGGTGTGATTCTTACCAAGATGGATGGAAGTGCCAGGGGTGGGGTGGCTCTAGCCATAGAGGCAGATCTGGATATCCCGATTAAATGGATTGGATCAGGGGAGTCAGAAAGCGATTTTTCTCCCTTTGATCCCGACGTCTATCTCAAATCTCTGCTTTCGTAACCCATTTGTAACACTTCATCTTAATTTGTCACACCCTCGAAACCCACCTAGGCATCGTCTGTAACCCACCAGTAAGAAGGTAAGGCCTAATCAAAGGCTCTCAATGTTGAGAATTCACCTTGTGAAAATAAGGCGGTAAATATTATGGAGGAAGCAGTAATCAACTCTGGCGATACAGCCTGGATGTTAATGAGTGCTGGACTAGTAACTCTCATGATTCCAGGTCTCGTTCTTTTCTACGGAGGAATGGTTCGAGTTAAGAGTGTTCTAAACATGATGATGATGTCATTTGGAGCATTGGCAGTTGTATTCGTTATTTGGATCGCATTTGGCTTTTCACTTGTATTTGGAGACTCCGTTAACGGCTCGGGTCTAATCGGAGATATCACTCAATTTGCATTTCTTAACGGTCTAGATAACTCAACAGCTGTCATTGGGACAATCCCCGCTGCGGTTTTTGTAGGATTTCAAGGAATGTTTGCAGCCATTACAGTGGCATTAATATCTGGTGCGATCGCCGACCGTGCAAAATTTGGTGCATGGTTGGTATTTGCGGGCATCTGGGCAACACTTGTTTACTTTCCAGTAGCTCACTGGGTCTTTGCATTTGATGATTTCGTTGCAAAGACAGGTGGTTGGATTGCAAATGATCTTGGCGCACTAGATTTTGCGGGCGGTACAGCAGTACACATCAACGCAGGAGCTGCAGGTTTGGCATTAGCTCTCGTGTTAGGAAAGCGTGTTGGGTTTGGAAAGATGCCAATGCGACCACATAACCTGCCACTTGTAATGCTAGGTGCTGGTCTTTTGTGGTTTGGGTGGTTTGGCTTCAACGCTGGATCGGCAGTCGCATCTAATGGAACAGCAGGTTTAGCTCTTCTCAACACTATTGGCGCAACAGCTGCAGCAGTGCTGGCTTGGCTTCTTGTTGAGAAATTACGCGATGGACATGCAACCAGTCTTGGCGCAGCCTCTGGTGTTGTAGCAGGTTTAGTTGCAATTACTCCAGCATGTGCGGCGGTTAACGCCTCCGGTGCTCTCATCATTGGTGCTATTTCGGGTGCTTTCTGTGCGCTTTCAGTTGGACTTAAATTCAAGTTTGGCTTTGATGATTCATTAGATGTTGTTGCTGTTCACCTTGTAGGTGGAATTGTTGGAACTATTTTGATTGGCTTCGTTGGGATCGATGTTGGTCTATTCAACGGTGGCGGAACCGAGCAGCTTGTAAAGCAAGCAATAGGTGCTGGCGCTGTTCTAGCCTACTCATTTGTAATTTCCTACATCATAGGAAAATTAGTCGATCTAACAATTGGCTTCAGAATTACTGTTGACCAAGAACTTGCTGGCATCGACTTAGCGATTCATGCAGAGCGTGGTTATGAGTTTTCAGATAACAACCAAGGAAATTTCCTTGCAAGTTCTAAGGGGGCATAAAAATGAAACTAATTACTGCGATTTTAAAGCCATCGAAACTAGATGAGGTTAAAGATGCCTTACATGCTGTAGGAATTAATGGCATGACGGTTTCAGAGGCGAGCGGTTTTGGTCGACAAGGTGGCCATACTGAGGTTTATCGTGGCGCTGAGTACACCGTCAATTTAGTTCCAAAAGTTCGACTTGAAGTTCTAGTTGATGATAAAGATGTTGACTCCGTACTTGGAGTTATCGTTAAATCAGCATCCACTGGCTCCATCGGTGATGGAAAAGTCTGGACCACTCCTGTTGATCAAGTGATTCGAGTGCGCACAGGAGAGCGTGGGTCGGAGGCAATCTAGTAGTAACAATATGAGTATCTGCGATAGTCGAAATTTTTGAGATGGGAGCTATCGCAGATACTCATATGAATTTTGGTCGCTAGTACTGATCATTTCGCAACTTCTCCTGGCTCTCAAGTACTCTGCTCCCATTATGTTTGAATCCATAGCCTCCAAATTTAGCAGTGCCTTTTCATCGTTGCGCGCTAAGGGCAAAATCTCTGCAGCAGATATCGATACGGTTTGTAGCCAAATTATGACTGCGCTTTTAGATTCAGATGTAGCCGTTCAAGTGGTCGACAAGTTCATTCTCGACGTTAAAGAGAAATCCTTAGGCGCTCTTCCAACTTTGCAGTCAGGTTCAAATCAAGCTAATGCAATTTTTGAGATTGTTAATAAAGAGTTAGTTGAAATACTTGGAGGATCAACTCGTCGCATTCGAATGGCAAAAAATCCTCCCACCGTAATTATGTTGGCAGGACTTCAAGGGGCAGGTAAAACAACGCTGGCCGGTAAATTAGCTAAGTACTTCGCTGATCAGGGAGACACACCGATACTTGTAGCAGCTGATTTGCAGCGACCAAATGCGGTAACTCAACTTCAAGTAGTTGGACAATCAATTAATGTTCCTGTTTTTGCGCCAGAGGTTGGAAATGGTGTTGGCGATCCAGTGACAGTTGCAAAAGCTGGCGTAGATCATGCCAAATCCAAACTGCATAGCGTGGTCATCATTGATACGGCCGGTCGATTGGGTGTGGATGAAGAGTTAATGAAGCAGGCATCAAAAGTACGTGATGCAGTCAATCCACATGAAATACTTTTTGTTGTCGATGCAATGATTGGCCAAGACGCAGTTCCAACGGCTCAAGCATTTTTAGATGGTGTCGGATTTGATGGTGTAGTACTTACAAAACTAGATGGTGATGCCAGAGGCGGCGCCGCTCTATCGATTGCTTCCCTAACTAAACGCCCAATTATGTTTGCATCTACTGGTGAAAAGATGCAAGATTTTGATGTTTTTTATCCAGAGCGGATGGCTTCACGAATTTTGGGGCTAGGCGATGTTGCAACGTTAGCTGAGCAAGCAAAGAAGGCATTTGATTCAGAGAGCTCTGCAAAACTTGAAGAGAAGTTTGTACGCGGCGAAGAGTTCACCTTTGAAGATTTCTTGGAACAGCTACAAGCCATGTCAAAGATGGGCAACATGTCCAAACTGCTAGGAATGCTTCCTGGAGCGGGAGCAATGAAAAAGCAGATTGAAAATTTCGATGAAGGCGAGATTGTTCGCTCAAGGGCAATTGTTGAATCAATGACTCCAATGGAGCGATCAAATCCAAAGCTGCTTAATGGATCACGACGTGCCCGAATTGCACGTGGAAGTGGTCGCAATGTTTCTGATGTGAACAATCTTGTCGATCGCTTTGCAGCTGCACAAAAATTAATGAAGCAAGTCAGAACTTCAGGAATGCCACCTGGTATGCCGGCCGGAATGAATGCCGGTGGAATACCTGCTATGCCTGCAGGATTCGGTGGCTCCACCAAAAATAAGTCGAATACGAAGAAAAAATCCAAGTCTGGTAACCCAGCTAAGCGAGCGCTCGAAGAGGGATAGAAGGAGAAACCAAGCCTTTGTGCTGGCTTAATTGCCCCATGAACTGGATCTAAGGCAGGCCCGATTTCCTTCTCGGCGCAGTAGATGGCAGAATTACGAGCCTGTTGATGGGGCCCTCTACCCCCGTTCAACATCCATTACCGATAGTTACGGATTTTGATTGCGCACCCCGCTGCATTCATCACTCGTGACACACAAATACAGGAGTACAACTTTCTTGGCTACAAAAATTCGTTTAATGCGCATGGGCAAGATCCGCACACCATTTTTCCGTGTAGTGGTTACAGACTCACGCAAGGCACGTAACGGTCTTTCAATTGAGGAGATTGGTCGCTACGTTCCAGGACAGGAACCATCACTTATCGAGATTAACTCTGAGCGCGCTCAGTACTGGCTCGGAGTTGGTGCACAGCCATCAGAGGCAGTTGCAGCACTTCTTAAGGTAACTGGTGATTGGCAGAAATTTAAAGGTCTTCCAGGTAGTGAAGGAACTCTTCGTGTGGCAGCAGTTAAACCTGCAAAGAGCGTTGCATATGAAGCTGCAATGAAAGCAGCAGCAGCTGAACCTGCAGAAGGTGCAACTACTATGAAGAAAAAGGCACAGGAAAAGCTTGCAGCAAAAGCTAACCCTGTTGTCGAAGAGCCAGTTGTTGAAGCAACACCAGAAGCAGTTGTTGAAGCAACACCAGAAGCAGTTGTTGAATCAACACCGGAAGCAACTCCAGATGTAGTAGCAGAGCCAGTTGCAGAGGTATCTTCAGAAGCGGCGCCTGAATAACAATGATGGACGAAGCTTTAGAGCATCTAGTAAAAGGAATCGTTGATAATCCTGACGACGTTGTTGTCAAGGAAGTTAATCATCGTCGTGGAACAACGTTGGAAGTTCACGTTAATCCTGAAGATATCGGAAAAGTTATTGGCCGAAATGGTCGTACTGCAAAGGCGCTTCGCACCGTTGTAAGTGCGCTCGCAGGTCGTACCGTGCGCGTCGATCTCATCGAGACCGACGAAGCCAGATAGCGATGCGCTTGCTCGTGGGGCGAATCGGTCGCGCTCACGGAATTCTTGGCGAAGCAACGATTGAGGTTCGAACTGATGAACCTGATCGCCGTTTTGCGATCGGAAACCAAGTGTCAACTGACACCCATGGAGATTTAAAAATTATCTCCGGCCGAGTTCATAATGGAATATTGCTCCTTGGCTTTGATGGATTCAATGATCGAAATGCTATTGAGAAACTACGAGATACTCTTTTATATGCAGAAGTTGATATCAACGAAACTAGTGATGTGGAAGATGAGTATCACGTACTTCAACTTATCGGGTGCCAGGCGATACTCGAAAATGGCAAAGTATTTGGCGAAGTAACCGATGTCATTAATCTTCCTGGACAGGATTTGCTGGCAGTAAAGACCAATAATGGTGAACAATTGATTCCTTTTGTTCACCAATTAGTGCCCACGGTTGATATTGCAAACAAGAAAATTACAGTAATCCCACCAGCTCTAACGGAGCGAGATTAAATGAAAATTGATGTAGTCACAATCTTTCCGGAGTACTTAGCCCCACTGCAACTCTCCCTGCTTGGAAAAGCTCAAGAACAAGAGATCATCGAAATAAATGTTCACGACTTGAGATCCAATGCAAATGATAATCACCACGCTGTCGATGACACACCATACGGTGGCGGTGCCGGAATGGTGATGCTGCCTGAAATATGGGGCCAGGCTTTAGATCCATTAATGAATCAAGATTCTGATCTAATCATTCTTACACCAGCAGGAAAGCGTTTTGATCAGCCGATGGCTTCAAAGTTCTCTAATGCGTCGCACCTTGTTTTTGCATGCGGGCGATATGAAGGTATCGATGATCGCGTTCGTATGCACTATGAAAACAAAGGGCATCGAGTGCATGAAGTATCTATTGGTGACTATGTATTAGGTGGTGGCGAGGTAGCAGCGTTAGTGATGATTGAGGCTATTACTCGATTAATTCCTGGAGTTCTTGGAAATCCTGAATCACTTGCACAGGAGTCTCACAATGATGAGGGCTATCTTGAATATCCTAATTTCACTAAACCAGCTAACTGGCGTGATCTACAGGTACCAGATGTCCTGCTGAGTGGAAATCACAAGGAAATTGAAAAATGGCGTTCAGAGCAGGCCGCTGAGCGCGCAAAAAAGAATCGTTAGCAATTCACATTAATGAAAACTATGCGAGCAAGTAGAGTTAGCAGTATGTGCAGAAAAATAGAAAACAAGCTGCCATGACCCGTTCCTATCTGGTTGAAACTTACGGCTGTCAGATGAATGTACATGATTCAGAGCGCATTGCTGGTTTATTGGATGAAGCAGGCTATGTTCCTGTAATTGAAGGAGAACAAGCTGACTTAGTAGTTTTTAACACATGCGCAGTGCGTGAAAACGCTGACAATAAACTTTATGGAAACTTGAGCTTTCTTGCACCGATAAAAAAAGCTAATCCCCACATGCAAATAGCTGTTGGTGGATGTCTTGCTCAGAAAGATCAAGCCACAATTATCAAAAAAGCGCCGTATGTCGATGTCGTATTTGGCACTCACAACGTTGGTTCACTTCCTGTGCTTTTGGAACGTGCACGGATTGAAGAAGAGTCTCAGATAGAGATTTTGGAAGCGCTGGAGCATTTCCCTTCAACATTGCCAGCACGCCGTCTTTCAGCTTTTTCATCATGGGTGTCAGTCTCTGTTGGGTGCAATAACACCTGTACTTTTTGTATTGTTCCAACTCTTCGCGGCATTGAAAAAGATAGAAGCGCAGGAGATATTCTCAATGAAGTCAAAGCCTTGGTTGATCAAGGAGTAATAGAGATTACCCTCTTGGGACAAAATGTAAATGCATACGGTGTGGACTTTTCAGATCGCGGCGCCTTTGCAAATCTTTTGCGCTCTTGTGGCCAGATTGATGGCTTAGAGCGCGTTCGCTTTATGTCTCCACACCCTAGAGATTTCACAGATGATGTCATTGATGCAATGGCGCAAACACCCAATGTAATGCCGCACTTACACATGCCCCTTCAGTCGGGATCTGATCGAATTTTGCAACAGATGAGACGTTCTTATCGAAGCGATAGATACCTGGGAATTTTAGATCGAGTGCGGACGGCAATGCCCCAAGCAATGATTACAACTGACATCATCGTTGGATTCCCCGGAGAAAGTGAAGAGGACTTTCAACAAACATTGGATCTATGTACCCAAGCAAGATTTGCTGCCGCTTATACGTATCAGTATTCAAAACGCCCAGGAACACCTGCAGCAACCATGCCCGATCAAGTTAGCGAAAAAGTAGTGGGCGAAAGATACACGCGCCTTCACAATCATCAGCAGGAAATATCTCTTTCAGTCAATCAAGAAAGTATTGGCTCAATTCATAAAGTCTTAGTCGGAGACTATGAAGGTCGCAGGGATGAAGCGCAGTCTCGTTTGACAGGACGCAGTGAAGATTTTCGCCTTGTTCACTTCGATAACACCACTTTGGCCAGACCGGGTGATGAAGTTACTGTGAAGATTACGCAGGCTTCGGCGCATTACTTAATTGGAGATGCTCTTTCTGTCAGACAGACAAGAGGGGCACAGGCACATCAAGATCGAATTGAAACCAAGGCAAGTTCGGCCACGATGCTTGGTATTCCATCGGTTAAAAAATGAATGTGATTGTCATTTGCGGCGCAACTGCTACCGGAAAGAGTGATCTTGCAGTTGCATTAGCGCGGGAGATAGACGGTGAAGTAATTAACGCAGACTCAATGCAGCTATACAAAGGTATGGACATTGGCACGGCAAAGATCACCCTTGATGAAAGACAGGGCGTCCCACACCATTTAATGGATTTATTGGATGTCACAGAAGATGCAAACGTAGCTTGGTATCAGGGAAAAGCTCGTGAAAAAATCGCAGAGATTCACTCCCGTAGCAAAACCGCAATCATTGTGGGTGGAACTGGACTGTATATCAAAGCAATTTTGGATGATTTGAATTTTCCAGACACAGATCCTGTAGTTCGAGCAGAACTTGAACTTGAGTATGCAACAAAGGGCATAGGACCACTCTTTGAAAGATTGGAGAAGCTGGATCCAGCTGCAGCCTTAGCAATAGACAAAGAAAACTCTAGAAGAGTAATTCGCGCTCTTGAAGTAATAAAGATTACTGGTAAGCCATTTACTGCAAACTTACCTAGGAAAGAAAGTACAAGATATCCAGAGGCCTTGCAATTTGGTTTGGTAATGGACCGTGAGCTCCTAGGTGAGAAAATTTCAGCGCGTGTTGAAAGAATGTGGCAGGACGGTTTTGTTGCAGAAGTTGAGTCTTTGATGCAATCTGGCATTACTCGCGGAACCACAGCCCAAAAAGCCTTGGGATATTCACAAGTGATTGCCTTTAAAGAGGGGAAAATCTCGGAAGATGAGGCCATTGAAGAAACTAAGCGTGCAACACGCCAGTATGCGCGCAGACAGGAAACCTGGTTTTCTAGAGATGAGCGAATTATCTGGATCTCACCAATACAAAATCGAATCGAACGCATTCTTAATTCGTTAAACTCATCTACATGATTGCAACATACGGGCATGGGACGCACAATGACTTTGTTTTAGTCTTTGATCCCTTAGATGAGCATTCAATAACTACTTCTCAGACTGCGGCCATTTGCGACCGTGAGAATGGAATTGGCGCCGATGGACTCATTCGAATCATTAAGCGAAACGAGAAATGGTTTATGGATTATCGCAATGCCGACGGATCCATTGCAGAGATGTGTGGCAACGGTATACGAGTGATGGCTCGCTATTTAGTCGAACGTGGACATCAACCTGAAGGTATTTTTGCAATCGATACAAGGGACGGGGTTAAGCACCTTCGTGTTCCACTAACAGATGACATCTCTGTGAATATGGGCCAAGTAAGTGATGAAGGTGAGAGCATTACGGCTGCTACAAATGGAAAAATCTGGAACGGATACAACATCAGTGTTGGAAATCCTCACGCCGTGGTCTTTGTTGATGACATTAATGATGTAGGGCAGTTGCTAGAACCGCCGGTAGTTCGGCCTAAAGACTCTTATCCAGAAGGCGTAAATGTCGAGTTCGTCCAAATTACCAGTGACAATGAGATTTTGATGAGAGTTTATGAAAGAGGATCTGGCGAAACACAGTCATGTGGAACTGGAACTTGCGCAGTTGCATTGGCGGCCACGATACATTCCAATAAAAAACTACCTGCAACATGGATCATTAAACCTCCTGGGGGCCGTTTAGAAGTATCAATTGATGGGCACTCTAATGCTACTTTGATTGGTCCTGCTGTCTTAGTCAAGGATGTAGATATTTCTAGGTTCCTCATTGAGTAAAGATTTTGATGAAAAGAAGGATGCTCACTTAGATGATGAATTTGATCATGAGTTTGAAAAACTTCTTCTAGAAAGTGCCCGAGTAGCTGCAGAGTTTGATGCTGCCGAAGCAGATGAAACAATCGATCAATCACAGGAACTTTCAGAGCGCAATGCGCTTCGCCGCGTTAAAGGATTTTCAACCGAACTTCAAGATATCTCCGAGGCTGAGTATCGCCAGCTCCAACTAGAGCGCGTTGTGCTTGTGGGAGTTTGGACTGAGGGAACTATTGCCGATGCGGAGAACTCTTTAGCAGAGTTAAAGGCATTGGCCGAGACTGCTGGATCAGAGGTTCTTGAAGGATTGATTCAACGTCGCGATAAGCCAGATCCGGCTACCTACATCGGTTCAGGAAAAGTGATCGAACTTAAAAACGTAGTTGTTTCAACTGGTGCAGACACAGTTGTTTGCGATGGTGAGCTATCTCCTTCTCAGCTTCGCCAGCTAGAAGATAAGTTAAAAGTTAAAGTTGTTGACCGAACTGCATTGATCTTAGATATTTTTGCTCAGCATGCAAAAAGCAAAGAAGGTAAAGCCCAGGTTGAATTAGCACAGATTGCTTACTTGCTTCCAAGACTTCGTGGTTGGGGTGATTCACTCTCACGTCAGGTTGGTGGTCGAGCTGCAGGCGGTGCCGGTATTGGTGGTCGTGGACCTGGTGAAACTAAGATTGAAACAGATCGCCGCAGAATTCGCGACAAAATGGCAAAGCTTCGGGGCGAAATTGCCGAGATGAAGACTGCCCGTGATACAAAAAGACAGGAACGTCGCAGGAACAATATTCCTTCGGTTGCAATCGCTGGATATACAAATGCTGGTAAATCCTCACTGCTCAACAAACTTACCAATGCAGGCGTATTGGTCGAGAACGCACTATTTGCCACCTTGGATCCAACTGTTCGAAAAACACAGACCCATGATGGTCGGATTTATACATTAAGTGACACTGTCGGATTTGTTCGCCACCTTCCGCACCAACTTATCGATGCATTTAAGTCAACTTTAGAAGAGGTATCTCAATCAGATTTAATTGTTCACGTTGTTGATGGTTCTCATCCAAATCCATTCGAGCAGATAAAAGCTGTTCGATTAGTTATAGATGAGATCGGCGGCAAGGAGATTCCTGAGATTATTGCCATCAATAAAGTTGATATTGCTGATCCAAATATAGTCATGGAGATTTTGCGCAAGGAGCCAAATAGCTATGCTTGTTCAGTTCGAACTGGCTTTGGCATTGAAGGTTTACTCCATGCAATTGAAAGCTCTCTACCTCGTCCATCCGTGGAAGTTACAGTGGTGATTCCTTATGACAGGGGAGACCTGGTGCATGCAATACATGAGTCTGGCGAGATATTCTCAGAATCATATGTTGCAGAGGGAACGGCAATCCACGCTCGCGTAGATGCGGGCCTGGCCCAAAGGATCGAAAAATCTGGCCAAGTTCAGGAATAACGAGAGATTGTGGCGTGTTGTAACAAATAGATGGTGTTAAATGCGCCATGATGCGCCCGCAGAGAGTTATCAGATAAACGACGAAGTATCGAAAAGGTGGTGAGAGCAATGGCAACTGATTACGACACACCCAGAAAAACCGATGAGGAGCTTCATGAGGAGTCCCTTGAAGAGTTAAAAGCAAAGCGAGTTGATGCTCAATCTGGCCAGATCGATGTTGACGAAGCTGAAGCTGCTGAAAATCTTGAACTGCCAGGTGCAGATCTTTCCGGTGAAGAACTTGCAGTGCGAGTTGTCCCAAAGCAAGTTAATGAATTCACATGTTCGCGCTGTTTCTTAGTGCACCATATTTCTCAGTTAGCAAAGGGTGAAGGCGCAAAAGCTGTTTGTAAAGAGTGTAATTAAATCTTTAACGCTTTTAATGCTGTAAGAACCTTCTCTGGTTGTGATGTTGAAATCAACCAATATGGAGTTTGATCTCTTGTGTCATTGACGAAAAGTTGAACAGCAAGCGGTGACCAAAATCTAATGGCTAGATGTGCAGCTGGATCGGCGTCTCGGGTACGAATTTTTCTCAGTTGTTGATTGTCGAGAGCAAAACTCTCTCCAAGAAATTCTCGCTGTAAATGTGCCGGCCCGACACGTATCTCCGTGTCATCCACTTCAATTATCAGGGCAGTTTTGATGTAAATGGCGATCAATGTCAGCGTAAGTACTACCAAAGACACTAATGCTGAGTTATTTCCTAAGGCTGCCCAAATAGAGATTACAAGAGAGAGAAAAAAGAAGTAAATAATGGCTAAAAGCCAAAGTGGCGTACGTATCACTTCTCTGTATCGCATGGGTGTTACCGTATCGGATAATCACGCGCTAATCTTTATCCATGGGCAGAGTAGCAAGCACCGTTCCACCCGAAGGCTCGATAATTCCAGAGCGTCACCCCCTTGCACCGCCAGTGGGGACAAAAATTCCTTCACACTTTGGACATTGTTTTGGTTGTGGGCATCTACATCCGACAGGGTTGCGTTTAGTTGCATATTCTGGGGAAGGTGCCAATATCACAGCTACTTTTACAGTTACTGAAAATCACCAAGGCGCTCCTGGATTAGCTCACGGTGGATTGCTCTCACTTGCCTTTGATGAAGCCTTGGGCAAATTGATGTGGTTAATCCGCTCACCGGCAGTAACTGGTCGCTTAGAAACAGATTTTCTGATTCCAGTACCAATAGGAACAACTCTGCATATTGCTGCAGAGATAACAGGACAACACGGTCGAAAAGTTTATACATCGGCAGTTGGTCGCTTGAATTCTCCGGAAGGTGAAATTGCTGTTCGAGCATCAGCTCTTTTCATCATCGTTCCTATGGAGCATTTTATTAACAATGCACCGGATGGTTATTTTGAAGAGTTGGCAAAAACTCCTGAACTATTAACTTTTGTTGATCCAAATTTCGAGATTAATCCTTGATATGAAAGGTGTAGAAGTTCTCATTACGCGCCTTGATCCGAGCGTTCCAATGCCAACCTATTCCAAGCCCGGCGATGCTGGGGCTGATATAACTACTCGCGTTGACATCGATTTAAAGCCAGGAGAGCGCGCACTCGTTCCAACTGGTATTTCAATTGCACTTCCTGATGGATACGTCGCCTTGGTACATCCACGCTCAGGACTTGCAATCAAACACGGTGTAACAATGGTAAATGCTCCAGGCACAGTCGATGCTGGTTATCGTGGCGAGCTTTCATGCATACTTATTAATCACGACCCAACCGAATCTGTTACTTTCAAAAAGGGCGATCGGATAGCGCAATTGGTAATTCAAAAAGTAGAGCGCGCTGTTTTCACGGAAGTTGAACACCTTCCGGGATCAGATAGAGGCACAGGTGGCTTTGGATCGACGGGGCGCTCATGAACCAACATGGTCAAGATCGTGACAAGGTTATAAATGCCCTGGGCGGTAAAAAAGGTTTAATTGACTCTGGATTACCAGCAGTGGTTTTCCTGATTGTTTTTAATATAAATCAAGATCTTCAAGGTGCTATCTGGGCTTCTTTATCACTGGCAATAATCCTTGCAATCTGGAGGTTGATTCGCAAAGACACTATTCAACACTCAATTTCTGGCGTTATAGGAGTCTTGATTTGTGCCTATTTTGCTAATCGAAGTGGAAATGCAACTGATTTCTATATTCCAAAACTGCTGACTAATTTGGGATATGGAACCGTTTATCTGATTGCCAACTTAGTTGGATGGCCAATTTTGGGCCTTGTTCTTGGACCATTACTAGGGGAAAACTTCACATGGAGAAATAACCCTCGACGTAAAAAGATGTACATCAAAGCAAGTTGGTTATGGGTAGCTTTATTCTTTTCGCGCATCGCCGTTCAATATCCAATTTATAAAAGTGGCAACGTAAATCTATTGGGGACAGTCAACCTTGCTATGGGATACCCGTTGTTTTTTGCCGCTGCCTATGGTTCTTGGTTGATTATTCGATCTGAACCACCGATAGACAATAAAGCCAAAGAATAGATCTAAGAGATAAAGCAAGCCTTGATTTGAGCTTCGGCATCGGTTGAAGCAACAAAGAGAAGTTCATCTCCTGCCACGAATACATCATGAGCTTTAGCCGTAATAACTTGACCATCGCGGACAATTGCTGCAAGAGCCGCATTTTCTGGTAATTCTATTTCATCGACAGTCTTGCCAATGCAAGCAGAACCATCTGGCAGAGTCAGCTCCACAAGATTTGCCTGGCCTTTTCTAAATGAGAAGAGTCGCACGACATCACCAACAGTTACTGCCTCTTCAACTAATGCCGAGATAATTCTTGGTGTTGACACTGCAACATCTACACCCCAAGAAGTGTCAAAGAGCCATTCATTTTTTGGGTGATTAATTCTTGCCACAACTCTTGGTACGCCGTACTCAGTCTTTCCAAGTAAAGATGTCACAAGATTTGCCTTGTCATCTCCCGTAGCTGCAACCAATACTTGGCATGTATCTAGATGAGCGGCATCAAGTGCGGTTATCTCACAGGCATCGGCCATCAGCCACTCTGCATCAGGGACGCTTTCTATCTTTAAGGCTTTTGGATCTTTTTCAATGAGTAAGACTTGGTGGCCGTTATCTAAGAGTTCTCGAGCGATAGCGCGTCCAACATTTCCTGCACCGGCGATAGCAATTCTCATGAGCGTTCCGCCTCTGGAGTTTGAGCAAGAATCTGTTGTGTGCGTTCAAGATCAGCATCTGCAACCATCACATGAACTAGATCGCCCTCTTGTAAAACGGTATGCGTGTTTGGAATTATCGCTTCACCTAGGCGCGTAATGAATGCAATGCGAGCTGGTGTTAATTCATCGATCAGTAGTACAGGGCGTCCATACCACTGTGTATTTGGATTTACTTCATAGAGTTGAAGAGTTCCTGTGGCATCTCGCCATTCAGAGCGCGAACCCTCCGGCGTCAAACGGCGAAGAATCTGATCTGTTGTCCATAGAACTGTTGCAACAGTTGGAATTCCAAGACGTTGGTAGATCTCGGCTCTGCCTGGATCATAAATTCTCGCAACAACATTTTGGACACCGTATGTCTCACGTGCAACCCGGGCTGCCAAAATATTGGAGTTATCACCATTACTTACCGCAGCAAATGCATCGGCCTCTTGAATACCTGCTTCAATCAAATTATCACGATCAAAACCAACTCCAGTGACTGTTCGACCTTTAAAATCTGGGCCTAAACGTCGAAATGCTTCACGAACCTGGTCAATAACAGCAACAGTGTGTCCTGCGGCCTCTAATTCGGTGGCCAGAGATGATCCAACTCGACCGCAACCCATGATGACTACGTGCACAAGGTACAACTTACACCCATAGGCTTGTATCTATGGCATTAGAGCAGGCACCCGCCCTAAAAGTTGGAGACTGTATTGAGGTCACAATTGAAAAAGTTGCCCATGGCGGCCACTTCATTGCCCGCCATAACGGAGCAGTGATTTTCGTTCGCCATGCCATTGAGGGCGAGACCTGCACGATCGAACTTACAAGTGTGGGCGCAAGCTTTAGTCGCGGCGATGTTGTTTCTATTAATACTCCGTCGGAGTTTCGAGTTAATCCACCATGTTCTTTTTCTCATCCAAATGGTTGTGGAGGATGCGATTTTCAACATATCTCAGAGGCACATCAACGCACATTAAAGTCTCAGGTGATTACAGAACAGTTTGCTCGAATTGCAAAGATGGATTTAACGGTTGAGGTTGAAAAAGTTGGGGAAATCTCTAAGTGGCGTACTCGTGCAATTGCTACAACAAACAAAGATGGAAAATTGGGCTTTTATAAATCTCGATCACACACGGTTGTGCCCGTTACAGATTGCAATATATGCATAGACACAGTCGGAATCCATGAGCTATCTCAAAAATCCCTTAAGCCCGATTTTCGGGTTGAGATAAGTGCCTCAAATACGGGGGAGAGGACAATTGCATTGGCCAATGCGATCGGTAAAGAGCGAGCGCGAATTACTGAAGGTCCCGCTATATTGCATGAAAAAGTTTTAGACAAAACCTTAGAAGTTAGCCATGAATCATTCTGGCAGGGCCACAAAAATGCACCAGAGATCTTAAGCAAGACAGTTCTGGATTTTGGGGGTTTTAAGGACGGGGATCATGTATTAGATCTCTATGGTGGCGCTGGACTTTTCACCGCTGCAGTTATAGATGTAATTGGCCAGAGCGGACATGTAGATTTAATTGAAGGCAGTAAGGCAGCAACCAATGATGCCGCAAGAAATTTTCTTTCATATTCCAACGTTGAGATCATCACTGGCGATGTCGCAAAACATTTACCGCGAATTTCATCTGCTGATGTAATTGTCTTGGATCCACCAAGAGATGGCGCAGGTAAAGAGGTTATTGCTCAAATAGCACGACTGGGACCACGTTCAATTGTTTATGTTGCCTGTGATCCAGCGGCACTTGCTAGGGACACTGCCTATCTTGCACATCACAGTTTTTCTCTCGTAAAAATTCGTGCTTTTGATCTCTTTCCAATGACACATCACATCGAATGTGTTGCTCTGTATGCTCAGACTGATGTATCTTGAGCGCAGGTAATCAAAGAATATAAGGGGTGCACGGGTGAGTAAAAACTCTTTTAACGCAAAGAAAAACTTGGAAGTTGCGGGCAAGAGTTTTGAGATTTTTGATATCTCAGCCATCGAAGGGGCATCTAATCTTCCCTTTAGCTTGAAAGTCCTTCTGGAAAACCTTCTGCGCACAGAAGATGGTGCCAACATCACTCAGGAGCACATTAAGGCGTTGGCTAATTGGGATCCAACAATCGAACCAGACACTGAGATTCAATTTACCCCTGCTCGAGTAGTGATGCAGGATTTCACGGGCGTTCCTTGTGTTGTAGACCTTGCAACAATGCGTGAGGCGATTGTGGAGTTAGGTGGCGATCCTTCTAAAGTCAATCCTCTTGCTCCTGCAGAGCTAGTAATTGATCACTCTGTCATTGCAGATAAATTTGGAACTAAAGATTCTTTTGAACAAAACACAGACATTGAATATGAGCGAAATCAAGAGCGATATAGATTTTTGCGCTGGGGACAAAGTGCATTTGATGAGTTCAAAGTAGTTCCACCAGGTACAGGAATTGTTCATCAAGTAAACATCGAATACTTAGCTCGGGTAGTTATGGTTCGTACTGTCCAAGGCGTTGTGCGTGCTTACCCAGACACGGTCGTTGGAACAGACTCTCACACAACGATGGTCAATGGTTTGGGAGTTTTGGGCTGGGGTGTTGGTGGAATTGAGGCAGAAGCTGCATTGTTGGGACAACCAGTTTCTATGCTTATTCCACGAGTTGTTGGATTTAAATTGACGGGTCAACTTCCTTTGGGAACGACTGCAACAGACATGGCTTTAACAATTACAGAGATTTTGCGTAAGGTCGGAGTTGTAGGAAAGTTCGTCGAGTTCTTTGGCCCGGGCGTTGCCTCAGTTCCCATGGCTAACCGCACAACAATTGGAAATATGAGTCCTGAATATGGTTCAACGTGCGCAATCTTTCCAATCGATGATGAAACTCTTAGATATCTTCGTCTTACTGGCCGAAGCGATGAACAGATCGCACTTGTTCAGGAGTATGCAAAGAAGCAGGGAATGTGGCACGACCCATCAGTTGAACCTCGCTTCTCACAAGTAGTTGAGCTTGATCTTTCTACCGTTGTTCCATCAATCTCTGGTCCAAAAAGACCACAAGATCGAATTGCACTCAGTGATTCAAAAATGGCATTTGAAAAGATTCTTCCTTCATACCTAAGTGAGAAAACTATTAAGGGCGAGGTAAAGGCTGGTTCTACGCGGGTTAAAAACGGAGATGTTGTCATTGCTTCGATCACATCCTGTACAAATACTTCCAATCCATCAGTGATGATTGGTGCAGCTTTGCTTGCAAAGAAAGCAGTAGAAAAGGGATTGAAATCCAAGCCTTGGGTGAAAACAACACTCGCCCCAGGATCTAAAGTTGTTACAGATTATTATGATCGCGCAGATCTAACCCAGTATATGCAGGCACTTGGATTCCACTTGGTTGGATATGGCTGTGTAACATGTATTGGAAACTCTGGACCACTTCCTATCGAAGTTGGAAAAGCAATTGGTGAAGGCGACTTAGCTGTTACTGCTGTTTTGTCAGGTAATCGAAACTTTGAAGGTCGCATCAGTCCAGAAGTAAAGATGAATTACTTGGCATCTCCACCACTTGTTGTTGCCTATGCAATCGCTGGAACCATGGATCACGACTTTGAGAAAGATTCTCTAGGTAAAGACACATCCGGTAAAGATGTCTTTTTAAAGGATATCTGGCCATCTCCGCAGGAGATCCAGACTGTGATAGATGCTTCAATCTCTTCTGAGATGTTCAAAAAAGATTACGCCACAGTTTTTGAGGGTGATCATCGCTGGAAGTCACTTGCAACGCCTACTGGCAAAATTTTTGAGTGGGATGCCAAGTCAACCTACGTGCGCAAACCTCCTTATTTTGATGGAATGCCCAAGCAACCAACTCCAGTTGTAGATATTTCAGGAGCGCGAGTGCTTGCAATTTTGGGGGATTCAGTAACAACTGACCATATTTCACCGGCCGGAAACATCAAGGCTGATTCTCCTGCAGGTAAATATCTTGCCGAGCATGGAATCGAGCGAGCAGACTTCAATTCATATGGCTCCAGACGCGGTAACCATGAAATTATGATCCGCGGAACTTTCGCAAATATTCGTTTGAAGAATCTTCTACTAGATGGAGTTGAAGGTGGATACACCCGCAACTTCCTCAATGGCGGAGAACAAACAACAATATTTGATGCATCTATGGCCTATCAAAATGCAGGAGTTCCATTAGTAATTCTTGCAGGTAAAGAATATGGATCAGGATCATCTAGAGATTGGGCTGCTAAAGGTACTGCGCTTCTTGGGGTTAGAGCGGTAATTGCAGAAAGCTTTGAAAGAATTCACCGTTCCAATCTGATCGGAATGGGTGTACTTCCATTGGAATTTAAGAATGGAGAATCTGCCGCCTCGTTAGGTTTAGACGGGACAGAGGTTTTCTCAATTGCAGGTATCACGGCCCTAAATACGGGGGGAGTTCCAAAAGAGCTCACAGTAACTGCTGGCGATAAGAGTTTTACCGCCAAAGTTAGAATTGATACGCCAGGAGAGGCTGATTACTACCGTCATGGTGGAATTATGCAGTTTGTTCTGCGTTCACTTCTTTAAAGGCTAAGTTCAGTTTTTGACGGATCGAAATGGAATTGCACTGAAAATAATTCCTGCAACAAGTCCCCAAAATGGTGAACCAAGTCCCAACGGTTGAATTCCGCTGATTGTTATCAAAAGCGTCGCCATTGCAACCTCACGTCCATGAACTCCTGCAACTGACTCATGAAGTGAATTCGCTAGTGCCGGCAGCAATGCCAGTCCAGCGATGGTTGCGATCATTGAAGGTGGAAGCATGTTGAACAAATCAATAATTGGGATGGTAAAAACAGCTGCAGTAATGTAGAAAATTCCACAGAGAACGCCGGCCGTATAGCGAGTAGTTTTGTCTGGATCAGCATGTTCTCCAACTGCGATATTTGCTGTGATTGTTGAAGTGTTTACACCCGTGTTTCCAAAGGGTGCTGTTAAAAGTGATATAAAACCGCCAGTTAAAATTGAGTACTTGATCGGTGGTTGATACTTGGCTGATCGTAAGACGGCAAATCCTGGGGCATATTGAGTGGCAAGGGTTGCTAAAACCATTGGAAGAGCAAGATTAATCGCACTTGCCCAGGTGAAATCGGGTTCAATAAACTGCGGATGAACCCAAAATAATTCAGCTCCATTAAATTGGAGTTTTCCTAATGCAACAGTAAGAACAATTCCAACGATAAACACAGGAACAACAGGTGTTCTCACATTAAGTTTTCGGGCCAGGAAGAAAACCACAACCATTATGGATACTAGCCATGGTTCTGCAGTAAATGAGGTAAAGATTTGGACACCAAATTGGAATAGGACACCAGCAAGCATGGCCATAATTACTTCATGAGGAATGAATTTCATAATCTTTCGCATAGCACCCGTTGCACCAATAATGATGAAGGTAATAGCGACGATGATGTAAGAAGCAACAGCCTCGTTAATCGAATGTGCCTGCAGGCTTGTTACTAACAAAACCATTGAAGCAGTCGAAGGAGATCCAATCATTGGCATTCGAAAGCGCAGGCTAAGGAAAAGACCAAAGAGTCCAGAGGTTAGCCAGGTAATAAAGATCCAATTAGATGTTTGAGCATCAGTAAAAGAGCCATTTTTTGCGGCCGTAAGTTGAATGACAATTGGACCTGTGACTGCAACTAGAACCACCAAGAAACCAGATATCAGTGTTCCGAGCGTGGCATCTTTCGGAAAGCTCTTTAGGTTGCTTAAAACTGCGCCTAAACCGTTTTTCGTTGTGCCTTCATAGAGTTCAGTCATGTTCACTTAGTGTAGACCTGGATTGGTCTACAACTAACCTTGATTCGTTCTCCTATAGGAGTAGTTAGTTCTTAGCAGGAAGTGAAGCAACACCTTTGTCGTGGAATCGCTTACCTGAAGTTGACTCACTAATTCCCGTGCGGTCTAAGTAAGGCAAAATCCCACCCAAATGCATCGGCCAACCAGCACCCATCAACATGCACAAATCGATTTCAGCTGGAGATGACACAACGCCCTCATCCAACATCGCTCGTGCCTCTTCAGCCAGAGCTTTCAAAGCTCGATCACGAACTTGCTCTGCAGTTGATGGAGTGTTGCCCTTTTCTACAAGTGCAACCGCTGCAGGGTTAGGAGTAAATGTTCCATCCTCGTTTTTGGTATAGAAATTGCGCACACCCTCTTTAACCATGCGCTGCATAGTTGGAGAGATTCGATAGCGCGGTCCTAGATTCTTGTGCAAAGTCTCTGACACATGAAGCGCCACCCCTGGACCAACAAGATCTAGAAGTTGGAATGGCGACATTGGAAAGCCAATCTCCATCATCGCAGCATCTGCAACAGCAGGAGGAGTTCCCTCATCTACAGCGTCAGTAACTTCACCCATGAATCGTGTTAGGAGTCTATTAACTACAAAGCCCGGAGCATCTTTACAGATGATCATTACTTTTTTAAGTTCCTTACCGACTGCAATTGCTGTGGCAGTAGTTGCATCATCTGTGGTTGAAGTACGGGCTACTTCAAGTAAAGGCATGACAGCTACAGGATTGAAAAAGTGGAAGCCAACTACTCGCTCTGGATTCTTTAATCCCTGAGTCATAGCTTCAACTGATAGAGAGGACGTATTTGTCGCTAAAACACATTCAGGTGAGACAATAGCCTCTAACTTTTTGAATAGTTCTTGCTTTAGTGAAAGCTCTTCAAAAATGGCTTCAATAATGAAGTCACAATTAGCAAAAACTTTTTGGTCTGCCGATCCCGATATCAAAAGAGCCAAACGAGCGGCAGATTCAGCGCTCATGCGCTTTTTCTCAACAAGTTTGTCTAATTCATTTTTTACCCAAGCCACACCTTTATCAGCACGGGCTTGATCAATATCGGTCATGACAACTGGACACTTGAGATTTCTCAACAAAAGCAAGGCCAGCTGAGATGCCATGAGTCCGGCGCCAACTACACCAACTTTAGCTACCTTACGTGCCAGAGCAGGCTTTGGCGCACCTTCAAC
This sequence comes from Actinomycetota bacterium, assembly GCA_009704505.1. Classification (GTDB taxonomy): domain Bacteria; phylum Actinomycetota; class Actinomycetes; order Nanopelagicales; family Nanopelagicaceae; genus Planktophila. Next base: position 35,394 of record WLEB01000002.1, read on the forward strand.
CTTTTTACGTTTCTTTTGAATCAAATTAAATGCATACAAAGATGCTCGCAGTGGGTCAGACATAACAAGGTCTGCAAGTACTTTGTCCTCGGCATCAAAACCTTTACCTAGATCATCTTTTCTTGCAGCTGCAATAAGCTCCAGAGCTTTTGTAGGAGATGCAATCTCAGCACCGCCATACTTTTTCAACGCCGCAGCTTTTCCAGTAGCCAATGCACTGTCCCATGCTGGATCATTACTGTAGTCAGGGCGATCTATTTTTGTGCTTCCGTTAAGAACGCCAACTGCAAATGAAATTGATCGCTCTAAATAATCTGCAGGATCAAAGACTGCATCGACTACACCAAGCTTTAGAGCATCTTTTGACTTCAGCATCGTATTGTTATTGAGTGCGTTAAGAATGATCACTTGAACTGCGCGCTCTGGGCCAATTAGTTTTGGCAATATTGTGGCACCACCCCATCCTGGAACAAGCCCCAAGAAAACTTCTGGAAGTGCAATGAATGCAGTAGATGAAAGCGTTCGATAATGGCAGTGAAGTCCGACCTCTAGACCTCCGCCAAGTGCAAGACCATTGATAAATGCAAAAGTTGGAATCTTTGATTCACCTAAACGACGGAAGACATCATGGCCAAGTTTTCCAATAGCCATTGCTTGGCTGTGATCATTTAGGAATGCAAGAGCAGAAAGGTCTGCACCTGCTGCAAATATAAATGGCTTTCCTGTTATTGCAATAGCTGCTGGTTTACGACCAATTGCATCTGTTATCGCCGCATCTAATGCAGTTAGTGATTGAGGTCCAAACGTGTTTGGTCGATTATGATCAAGAGAGTTATCTAAAGTGATTAACGCTAATGAGCCTTGACCGCCAAATGCTGCTAAGTCAATATCACGGACAAGTGCGTGCGTAACGACTTCTTCTGGCGCTCCTGCTGGCAAAGTTATGTTTGTGCTCATAATTATTTTGATCCCTTAAAGTGTGGATTTTCCCAGATGACGGTGCCGCCCATGCCTAAACCAATGCACATTGTTGTAATTCCGTATCTAACCTCAGGCTTTTCCTCAAAAGTGCGAGCAAGATTGAGCATCAATCGAACTCCAGAAGATGCCAATGGGTGACCAACAGCGATGGCGCCGCCATATGGATTAACGCGAGGATCATCATCGGCGATTCCAAAGTGATCCAAAAATGCAATTACTTGAACTGCGAAAGCTTCATTTACTTCAAAGGCGCCGATATCTTCAATTTTTAGTCCGGCCTGTTTTAAAGCTTTAAGCGTTGCTGGAACTGGTCCATAACCCATAATCTCTGGCTCAACTCCAACAAATGCAAAGGTGACGAGTTTTGCTTTAATTGTGAGTCCAAGTTCTAATGCTTTTTCTTCACTGGCAAGCAATGCAGCTGTTGCGCCATCATTTAGACCTGATGAGTTTCCAGGTGTAACACGACCTGCTGGGCGAAACGGAGTTTTTAACCCAGCTAAACCTTCCATCGTAGTTTGAGGGCGAGGTGGTTCATCAACTGTTGCTACGCCCCAGCCAAGTTCAGCATTTCTTGCAGCCGTAGGAATTAAATCTCGCTGGATCTTTCCTTCACTGTAGGCCTTTGCAGTTTTGATTTGAGAGTTAAGTGCAAATTGATCTGCGCGTAATTTTGTTAATTGAGGGAAACGATCATGCAAACGCTCTGCTGTTGCTCCCATTGCTAGTGCATCTTGTTCAACAATTCTCTCCGCTAAATACCGAGGATTAGGATCTAAGCCTTCTCCAATTGGGTGGTTACCCATATGTTCAACACCACCTGCGATTGCAAGATCATTTGTTCCCATTGCAATAGCACCTGCAATTGTTGTTACTGCTGTCATTGCACCAGCGCACCATCTATCGATTGAGTAACCAGGAACTGTGTTAGGTAAACCAGAAAGTAGCGCGGTGCTTCTACCAATGTTCATGCCTTGATCACCGGTCTGAGTAGCAGCAGCAATCGCAACATCCTCAATTGTTGAACGATCTACTTTTGGATTTCGATCGAGCAAACCACGAATCGCTCTGACCATTAAGTCATCTGCTCTCGTTCCGGCATACATTCCGCCGGCCTTTCCAAATGGCGTACGAACAGCATCGACGAGGACAACGGTGCGAGTCATGAGAGATCCCTTGTTAGCGGTATAGGGAAGATGTTACTCGTGAGTAGGTCTCTGGACAACGGGGGCGACAGCCTTACTGGCTGCCAACTGCTTCCTTGGTTGGTCTTTAGTCAGACCTGGTTGTCAGTCAATTGGCTTTCTTAGGTGCTACCAGAGCCTGCTTAACTCTCTTGCGTAGGTGCTTCTTATTTTGCATCTCCAGGTGTGGAATTTGCTTCAGTGGCTTCATCGACAATCACAGGAACTGGCTCTTTTTCTAACAGAGCCTCTGCGAGTGCGCGTCCAACCAAGTTAACCTGCCACGGGCGAGCACCAAGAGTAAGAAGTGATTGTTCTACAGCCTCAACCTGCAATAGCTCGGTAGATCCCTGCGGTGGGTTCCAACAAATTCGGCGAACTAATTCTGGCGTAATTAAATTCTCCACAGGGATACTGTTTTCTTCCGAGATTTTCTCAAGGCTCATCCGCGCATGTGTCAGAGGTGCATATTTGTCAGGGAATTTATCACGCCACAATTTAATCGGCGGCAGAGTATCGGCGTTTGTGCGCATCTGAGGCCACTCTTGTTCGGGTAGTGCAACTGCCGTTGCAATACTTTCAAGCCATAGAGGTAAGTTTTCTAACCAGCGAGCTCGCAAACCAAGAGGTCGTAACGCTTTTTCGAACTCCTTTTTCGTCGTAGGAGATGCTATAGCTAACTCAACAATTGCGTTGTCATTGAGAAGTTTCCCCTGAGCAATGTCGCTCTGACTTGCAATTTTATCCCGAGCAATCCAAAGAGATCTAACGATTGCAAGCTGATCTCTGCGTTTAATTTTATGCATACCTGAAGTACGTCGCCATGGATCAATACGAGGTGGCGATGGTGGTGCCAATAAAATTGAGGCGAACTCTTCCATAGCCCAGGGAAGTTTTTTACTCTCGTTCAAAATCTGATAAATCCGGTCACGAAGTTCCACGAGAAGCTCGACATCTAAAGCGGCATAGGTAAGCCAATTTGTAGGAAGTGGACGCACCGACCAATCAGCAGCACTATGTTCTTTTGCTAATGAGACGCCCATTAAAGATTCTAGAAGTGGGCCTAGTCCAACACGGGGCAACCCTGCAATTCGGCCGGCAAGCTCGGTGTCAAACAAGAGAGAGGGATTAATTCCTATTTCACGAAGACAGGGAAGATCTTGTGTACTTGCATGCAAGATCACTTCATCGGTATTTAGTAGATCATTTAATCTCAGAATTAATGGATGGTTTATTCCAAAAGGTATGGGATCAATAAGGTGAAGGCCTCCACCATTTCTTTTGATCTGAATCAAATATGCACGAGCGCTATATCTAAATCCTGAGGCGCGCTCAGCATCAACTGCGAAAGGGCCCGTGCCTAGGGTCAACTGCTCTATTGCTTTTACAAGTCCTGACTCATTATCAATGATCTCAGGTGTTCCCCCAGCAGGGGCTAACAGTGGGACAGCAACAATCTCTTCACTCATATTTAGTTGCGACGGTTAGATGTAATCGCAGAGACTCCTTCAGGGATGGGAGGCAATCCTGCTACATCACATATTAATTTGCACCAACTATCAATGTGATCGATTATCAAAGTTGGATGACTAACAATTGGTGTCCATGAAGCACGGATCTCAATCTCGGCTTCATTTTTGCGCGGAGACAGTTTTCCAAAGGAGGCACTGGTAACTCTTGTTACGGTCCCACTAGGGGAGTTGTATTCACACCCATTGTTTTGGAGGGATTCCAGAAACCAACTCCAGCCAACTTCAGGCAGCAGTGGATCTTCTTGCATAATTGGATCAACATCAGCACTCACGAAAGTCACGCATCGAAATTCACCATCCCAAGTGGCTTGACCACCAGGTTCGTGTAGTAAAACAAATCGACCATTTGCTATTTCATCTTCTTTTTCCCCAAGTAAACCGTTAGAAACGTCGGCAGAGAAAGCAAAAGCAAAAGTAGCTAATTTTTGAGGCGCAGGAACTTCCGTAAGCATTACCTCTGATCTTGGTGTAAATGTACGGAGCTGATCAATTAATCGCTCAAATCCATTCGCATCCATGTTCTAAGGATAAAGATTACGGATAGGTTTTCATGGGAGGCGGGGCGGTAGGCTTTGACAATGGCATCGTTACTAGCGCTTCTCTCTAGTGCATTATGGGGATCAGCGGATTTTTTCGCCGGTCGTATGAGCAAGAAGCATCATCCATTTGCTGTGTTGGGCTTTTCTCAGGTAATTGGATTATTTGTTGGCTTATTGATCTTGGTCATCTCTGGTAGTTGGCAAGGAAAAGTTCTGGGCTTTGATGGATATTTAATTCCAGGTGCTCTTGCTGGCTTAGCTGGATACATTGGACTTGCATGTTTATATGAAGGATTATCCACTGGACGAATGGGAGTTGTTGCACCCATTAGTTCGATGAGTGCAGTTGTTCCTCTTGCATATGCATTAGCAACAGGGGATGCACTTTCAACATTGGCCCTGTTTGGAGTATTCATTGCTCTTGTTGGTGTTTTTTGCGCAAGTGGACCAGAACTTTCACAGGGAATGCCGATCAAACCTTTATTGCTTGCATTAGGAGCAGCTGCAGGTTTTGGACTTTCGCTTACATTTATTGCTGTGGGTTCTGAGTCAAGCGCCTTACTGACCATGGTTTCAATGCGTGGTGCAACATTTTTTGTAACCATCTCAATTGCTTTGAGGTTTAGAACAACGGGTAAATTTGGAAAGAAAGATCTACCGCTCTTGATATTTATTGGTGCAGCAGATTTCTTAGCAAATCTCTTACTTGGCGTGGCAACAACAAAGGGCTTGGTTTCTGTTGCAATGGTCTTTGGATCTCTATATCCAATTGCTACCGCACTTCTTGCCTTCAAGTTTCTCAATGAGCGCCTGCACGCGGTGCAGTACGTTGGCATCGGTTTAGCTGTCGGTGGCGTCTCTTTGATATCAGCCTTTTAAGGTTAATTTCTTGGCTAGTTAGTTTGACGCAGAGAAAAACTGCGTATCTTCAATCTGTTGCATTTCTACATGCTTGAACTTAGATAAAAGCAGCTGCCAGTCCAAAATGTTCTCACCGCCAATTACCTCTGTGATACTCAATTCTAATTGATCAATTTTTTGATTTTCGACTAACTCCACAATCATTCGCGCCCCACCTTCAATGAGAATATTCTCGCCAAAGACTTTACGGGCTTTATCAATTGCCTCGTCAGGTGAACAGTTCCATATCTGAGAGTTCTCATTTTCGACAACTGGATTAATCGAACTCCGAGAACAAATAATGAGTGGAACGGGAGTCCGGGAATAAGGTTCGTTTCTGGCCGTGTTTCCACCAATGATGATTACATCTACCTGGCGACGACGGTTGAGAAAAGATGCACGATCGGCCGATGAACTAATGTTTCTAGAGGTAGCATCTTTAGTTGTTGAACCATCGCGACCGACTACCAAAGTTGCGATCGTGCTCATTGCTTAATTATCACCTAATCGAGTTCGGTTTGGAACCGAACTTTAGGTTTAGAAGTAGCGCGTAGTTGAACTACTGGGCTTGGGGGAGTTAATCTTGCTTGTATGTTGAGCAATGAGGGCAAAGTTCTCTTTGTTACTAATGATTTTGGTCCTCGAGCCGGCGGCATTGAAACCTTCATTATTGGCCTGATAGAGCGAAGAGCGTTTGCAAGCACAATTGTTTACACATCGGCGCAAGCAAATTCTCAAGAGTATGATCAAATGTGGCAGAAAAAGTACGGAGTTAAAGTCATCCGTGATTCTTCAAGAATTTTACTTCCAACCCCCAGAGTATCCCGGCGAATTTCGGCGTTAATTAAAGCCGAAGGGATTTCAGTTGCCGCTTTTGGCGCTGCAGCTCCCTTGGGCCTACTGGCACATTCGATGAAGCGTTCTGGGATTAATCGCATAGTTGCCTTAACTCACGGACATGAAGTCTGGTGGGCAAAGGTATTTCCATTTAATCTACTTCTGCGCAGAATAGGCACAGGTGTTGATTCACTTACTTATTTGGGTGAATACACACGTCAAATGATTTCGCGGCCACTGACTCAATCAGCGAAAAGGGCAATGATAAAAATTGCTCCCGGTATCGATACCGATCATTTCTCGCCGAGAAACTCTGACAATCTTCGACAATCGCTTCAACTTAGCCAGAAGAAAGTTATTGTCTGTGTTGCTCGATTGGTTCATCGAAAAGGTCAAGATAAATTAATTGATGCGATGCCTTCTATTTTAGAATCTATCTCAAATGCCCACCTTCTTATTGTCGGACAGGGTCCATATCTTCCAAAATTAGTAAAGCGAGTAAAGAAACTGGGCCTTGAAGAGAGTGTAACTTTCGTGGGACGGATCAATTATGAAAAATTGCCTGAATACATCTGCGTTGGTGATCTCTTTGCGATGCCATCACGATCTCGCTTTTGCGGATTAGAGGTAGAAGGTTTAGGAATTGCATATTTAGAGGCAAGTGCATGTGGACTACCTGTACTAGCAGGCTCCTCAGGCGGAGCACCAGATGCAGTAGTCGATGGAAAATCTGGAGAAGTTGTTAACGGCACTGACATCACTGCGATATCCAAAACAGTAATTAAATTTCTCAGAGATCCTGAGGGATCACAGCAAATGGGTCAATTTGGTCGTAACTGGGTTGTAGAAAAATGGCGTTGGGAGATTTGGTCACAGGCTTTCGAGCGTTTACTGAAGCAGTAACCCATTTGCCCGCGCGTAGTTAATTGCACTAACGCGATTTTCGACATTTAGCTTTCTAAAAATAGAGCCTATGTGGGACTTAACAGTAGATTGACTTAGAAATAATTGCTGCGCGATTTCTTGGTTACTTAAACCAAATGAGATTTTCATCAATACATCTATCTCTCTAGCAGTTAGCAGTGGCTCAGCAGAGTGAGGCAGTGAACTCAAACCTTTAGAAGAAAAGCCAGAGGGAGAGGATATGCAGTGCTCAATGGCGGCAATGATTTCAGAGACAGGTGCGCTCTTAACTACGAAGCTATTAGCACCTGATTTCATGGCTGCTATAACAAACTCAGAGCCGGAGTTAAGAGTAAGTATTACTACGCCTGTTTCTTTTGAGATAGATCGAATCCACTGGACTACTTCAAATCCAGACCCATCAGGCAGATTTAAGTCGATAATGACAACATCTGGATTGGTGTGTGCAATTTGCGCAATTGCTTCAGCAACTGTTCCAACCGAGCCAACCAAGTGGAAATTGGCTAAGGCAAAGGCGTTGGAGAGTCCTTCGCGAACGATTGCATGATCATCAACTATCAATACTCGAATCATTTTTGTCCAATGGAATGTTTATTGCAATCCTCGTCCCATTTTGATCTGATTCAATAAGGGTTTCCCCATGCAAAGCTTTTACTCTTTCCTGGATTCCAGTAAGACCAAAAGATCCCTTTTTCTCTATGGCTCCACCTATTCCATTGTCAGCAACAGTTATTGATAGAGCTGTAGCTTTTGAGTGTTGTTCTACATTTCGTAATATCTCGTTGAACACTCGATTTAGTTCATAAGAGTATGCGGGGGTGAACCGAACCTGACTTGGGCCAAGTTCTCGTAGCCGGTGAATTTCAATACGAACCTTTTCAATGATTTCAGTGATCGAAAATCTGACTGCACGCAGCTCTGTGCGGGTGCTTGGATCGGCGCTGTTTGAAATGGCGTTATCAATGGAAAAGCCCAGGCCAACTAAGTCCTGGGCAATTCCGTCGTGTAACTCCTGAGCAAGAGTTACAAACTCATCTTTCACGTTGCAAATAATGCTTCGATCTCTTTAGCAAACTCCTTAGCAACGACATGTCGTTTCACGGATAGTTTTGCTGTCAGGTGACCGCCAGCGATAGTGAAATCAGATGGCAAAATTGTGAATTTACGAATTGATTCGGCACGGCTTACTGCCTTATTTGCTTCATCAACTGCTGTTTGAATAGCTGCAACTAGATCTGGATCATTGACTAAATCAGGGATTGTTGCCCCATCTTTTTTGTTATTGGTTATCCAGGCTTTTATTGCATCAGGATCAATTGTTACAAGAGCTGCGATAAATGGTTGATTATCACCTACGACTAGACACTGACTTACTAATGGATGTGCGCGTAGTCGATCTTCAAGAACTGCTGGTGCAACATTTTTTCCACCAGCTGTAACGATGATCTCCTTTTTACGACCAACGATGTAAAGGAATCCTTCTTCATCTAGTTTTCCTAAGTCGCCAGTTTGGAACCAACGCTCAGAGTTAAACACTTCTGCGTTTGCAGCATCATTTTGCCAGTAACCATCCATGACAATTGGGCCGCGGATTAATACTTCGCCATCTTCGGCAATCTTTATTGACGTACCTGGAATTGGTCGACCAACTGAGCCAACACGATGTGCTCCGTACAAATTCAAAGTTGCTCCTGCAGTTGTCTCAGTTAATCCATATCCCTCAAGAATCGTTACTCCGATTCCGCGATAGAAGTGACCTAGGCGAACACCAAGGGGTGCACCACCAGAGATTGCGGCCTCAACTTTTCCACCCATACCGTGTCTAATCTTGCTGTAAACAAGTTTGTCGAAAAGGCCATGCTTTAACTTCAAGATTGGAGAGACTGATTTCTTATCAAGGGCCTCTGAGTATGCAATTGCGACAGCGGCTGCTTTTCTAAAGATATTTCCTTTTCCTGCAGCCTCAGCCTTTGCCTCTGCTCCGTTGTAGATTTTTTCAAAAATACGTGGAACAGCCAAGACGAATGTTGGTTTAAATGAAGCAAGGTCCATTGGCAATCTGCCTACTGGATCACTGCAATGAGCTAAGTGAAGTCCAGCAGTGATTGATCCAATTTGAACCATACGACCAAACACGTGAGCAACTGGAAGAAAAAGAAGTGTTGAACCACCAGGCTTTAAGAAAAGTTCACTTGCACCTTGCACGACATTTCCGCACTCTGCGTGGAAATTGCCATGTGTGAGTTGAACACCCTTTGGCTTTCCAGTTGTTCCAGATGTGTAAATTAAAGTCGCAAGAGTGCTTGGAACAAGTGAGTTACGACGACGATCAACTTCTTCATCGCTAATGTTCTTTCCAGCCTCTCTAAGGACAGTAAGAACATCATCTGTCATTGTCCATACATTTTTAGTATGTGAAGGTAAAACTGTCTGTACTAATTCACGCATCGCGGGGGTTTCGACAACGATCGCAACTGAGTGAGAGTCATTGAGAATCCAGTCGATTTGTTCGGCAGATGAGGTATCAAAAATTGGAACAACTACACCGCCTGCAAACCACGTTGCAAAGTCCAAGATGGTCCATTCATATCTTGTACGAGCCATGATCGAAACGCGATCACCAATTTGAATACCGCTTGCGATTAATCCCTTTGCGGTTGCTCGAATCTCTTCTTCAACCTCTTTTGCAGTAACTGGCTGCCATCCCTCACCAAGTGGTCGGGACATCGTTACGCGCTCTGGTTCAAACCATGCGCGTTCAGTGATTAGATTTGTGAGATTTCCTGCAGTAGAGGCAGGAACAAGTGCCGGGACTGTGATTTCATTCATGGGAGAACGCTAGCGTGACACATGAGAAAAGGGGAAGAGGGTAGCCTTCTCCCATGAGCGAATTCAGTAAATCCACAGTAACAATCGAAGCACCGATCTCAGATATTCAAAAGACCCTCTCAGAGCTAGACAAATACCCTGAGTGGTCGACGCAGATTAAATCTGCTGAAAGCCTTGCAACCGATGATCAAGGTCGCATAACAAAAATTAAGATGAGCATTGATGCCGGAATGATGAAGGATCGCGTTGTTCTAGATTACGACTGGAGCCAGGCGCCGGAGAAAATAATCTTCTCACTAGATGAGGCAGACCTACTGACCAGTATGGATGGTGCCTACACATTCAAGAGCATCGATTCAGAGACAACAGAAGTTACTTATGAGTTAGGCGTCTCCCTATCTATGTCTATTCCAGACATGATGAGAAAGAAAGCTGAAAAGGCAACTATTGATGCTGCACTTGCTCAACTTAAATCACATCTAGAGGGCTGAGTTAGTGGGCTTATCGATCGGCATCGATGTCGGTGGAACGAAAGTTCTCGGAGGCGTTGTCGACGATAACGGAGTTGTCCTTGCCCGAGCAAGAAAAGATACGCCGCGACAGGGTGGAAAAGCCTTAACGCAAAGAATTGCCGAAACAGTTAAAGAGTTGATGGCCCAACATGATGTTGAATCAGTCGGAGTAAGTGCTGCAGGTTTTGTTTCATCTGATAGAAAAACAATGTTAGCAACACCAAATATTGCAGACTGGAATGATGTGGATCTTGACTTTGAGTTAAAATCATTAATCGATCTTCCAATTGTCATTGAAAACGATGCAAATGCTGCAGCATGGGGCGAAGCAAAATTTGGTGCTGGGCGCAATCAAAATCACATGATGATGCTTACTGTTGGTACTGGAATCGGTGGTGGGATCGTTGTAGATGGCCAGCTCTATAGAGGCGCATTTGGTATTGCTGCAGAGTTTGGCCACATGCGCGTTGTTCCCGAAGGACATATCTGTGGTTGTGGCGCACGTGGTTGTTTTGAACAATATGCATCCGGAAATGCATTACTTCGACATGCTCGTGAAGCAATAAATGCCAGTCCTGAAGTAGCTCGGAATCTTTTATCACGAGGTGATGGCACTGTTGCGGGCCTTACTGGTCAAATCATCACTCAGGCAGCACAGGAGGCAGACCCAATTGCACTTGCAGCATTTAACACAACTGGGCAATGGCTTGGAGCCGGAATAGCATCCCTTGCAGTTTTATTGGATCCAGAATGCATTGTCATCGGGGGAGGAGTCATTGATGCTGGCGAGATTTTACTTGCGCCAACTCGTGAATCTCTTGAGAGAACAATGCCCTTTGCTGGAAAGCATCCATACCCAGAGCTAATCGCTGCAGAACTTGGCAATGATGCAGGATTAGTTGGAGTTGCAGATTTAGCGAGAGTTTAGTTACTCAAGAAACTGGCTGCTATTTTTGAATAACAGTAAATGTTTTAAAGATTTACGCCATCATCTTCGCGATACGGACGATTAAACCAACGTTTAATCGCAACCTTTGCAGAGCGAAACAAATCAATTGGATTAGCACCTGGGGGATTTGGTTGAGCAAAACCTTCATCTAAGTTCTGGCCCTCTATTTTTTCGATTCGTTCCAGATCATCTAGGTAAGTATTCGGTGTCGATTCATCTAAGGACAGTCCGGAAACTATTGAGTCAAATTCTGAACGGATCAGATCCTCTTCATCGAACTCATCAGGGCTTTTTCCATGCTCATTCACCCTCCGATGGTGTCATAACTGCCAATAGACAGTAAATTGTCCCCGTGCTGAACAACTTGCCATACGGAGCTCTACGCGCATTTTTAACTCCCTTTCTCATGCTTGCCTTTCGGCCAAAGGTTCGGGGCCTGCGAAACGTTCCGGCAAAGGGTCCTTTGATTATTGCCTCCAATCACCTCTCCTTTAGTGATTCGATTTTCATGCCAATGGTTGTTCCCCGCAAAGTAACTTTTCTAGCCAAAAGTGAATACTTCACTTCACCTGGGCCAAAAGGCTTATTAAAGAAGTTAACTTTCATCGCTTTGGGTCAAGTCCCTGTAGATCGCTCCGGTGGGCGCCGCAGTGAAGCAGCCCTGATAACTGGACTGAAAGTTTTATCAGATGGTGCATGCCTTGGTATCTATCCAGAGGGAACAAGATCACCTGACGGCAGACTGTATAAAGCACGTACAGGAATTGCCCGACTTGCAATTGAATCAGGCGCCCCAGTTGTTCCAGTGGCGATGTTTGATACTGACAAAATTCAACCAACTGGGCAAGTAGTGCCAAATGTAAAAAGAGTGGGAATGAGTTTTGGAGAACCTATGTACTTTGAAGGTGATCCAACAGATTTAGAACATCTAAGAAATGTCGCAGATACGATCATGAAAGCAATAGGTGAGCTTTCTGGGCAAGAGTACGTTGATACATATGCCCCAAAAAAGGCCAGACTTGAAAAAACTGAGGACGAGGATTAATCCAGTTCGGTGAAAAGTAGCGGACTAAACAAGAGTTAATTCAGGGCGTTTCGAGCAACTAGATAGTTACAGGTTGCACACTCTGCCCCTGGTTCAGGAAGTTCGCCTTCGAGCACAGTTATAAACTCACCGATTACCTTTAAGAAATTCTCTTGGTCTCTTTCAACTGGAATGTATTTCTGAAAGACACCAAAACCATAATCTTCGACTGAGGCTCCAATTGCATGTGTTGGCTTCCAAACGAGCAAGCCCATTGAAGCAACTGTTTGCCCCTTTCCAGCTGCTGGATTTTCTAGAGAATAGGCATAAGCCTCGAGTTGTGGCGAATAGAACTGACCGGTATCTCTTTGGCTATCAGAGACTTTGCAGTCGATTAAACCGATGGTGCCATCCTCATTGGTTGAAACCAGATCGTATTTACCTAGAATTCTCCATCGCGTTTCAACGCCATTAACAACCAAGGGCTTACTTTTTACCCATTCGCCCCACTTGGTAACTGTCCCAGGGCGAAGTGAGGAATCAATCGTTGGCATATCGGCGCCTTGAAAGTGCTCCTCTTGAAGAGCTGCCATTGTTCCCACTAAGGGAAAAGCGCCAGGCATGATTACTTTGTACCAGTACTTGATCCACAGACACCTTTTGCAGGTAGATAGGCCAAAAGTTAGGTCTGAAGGGGAGATGTTTTCGCGGGCGGGCTTTGCAGGTTTGATCATGGCCTAATTCTCCTTGTAAACACTGACATGGCTGAAAAGGTCCCAGGTTTACCCCTTTGGGCGCGCCCAAGTTGCCTCCTGCGCCTATATCCGATTAGATTACGCATCAATGTATCCATTCGATACATCTTACGGAGTAGTTTTTGGGCTTACAGGCTCAACAAATCATGGGATGAAGTCAGGGAAAGGCAGGTCACGATGCGCTCGCGTTCTGAGTCTCTCGAATTTGCCCTCCTTGGATTGCTCTCCCAAAGTCCACTTCATGGCTATGAACTGCGAAAGCGAATGGGGGCGATCTTTGGACCTTTCCGCGCACTCTCATTCTCCGTTCTCTATCCGCAGCTTCGCCGAATGATGGAAGCTGGGTTGATTGCGGAGTCGACCGTTGAATCAACTTCTCGCCGATCACGCATTGTCTATGCGATTACCGATCTTGGTGCTCGCAAGTTTGCATCGCTGACCGAATCAGTAACACCAGAGACTTGGGAAGATGAAGGATTTGAAATTCGTTTTGCATTTTTTGGACCAACCTCTGCAAAGAACAGAGTGAGAATTCTTGAGGGACGTCATCGTCGCCTTAAGGAGAAAGCAGAAATCCTTCGTGGTGAACTCGAGAAGTCACCCGTTGGAATCGATAAATATCTAGAAGAGTGGCGACGTCACTCACTGGAATCAGCCGATAGAGAGATCGCTTGGCTGGAAGACATGATCAAAACCGAGAGGAAATAGAGTGAATATCACAACCGGTAAAGGCGACATCCGTGTTGCAATCGTTGGCGTTGGAAACTGCGCTAACTCATTAGTTCAAGGTGTCGAGTACTACAAAGACGCCGCTTTAGACCAAGAGATCCCGGGTCTTATGCATGCAGTTGTTGGGGGATATCACATCTCCAGCGTTAAGTTTGTTGCAGCATTTGATGTTGATGCTAAGAAAGTGGGACTTGATCTCGCAGAAGCAATCTGGGCAAGTGAAAATAACACAATCAAATTTAGTAACGTAGCAAAGACTGGTGTCCCAGTTCTTCGCGGAGTTACAAACGATGGGCTAGGAAAGTACTACAAGGAGACCATTAAGGAATCTGATGCACCAGCGGTAGATGTTGTTAAGGTGCTAAAAGATGAAGCAGTAGACGTTGTTATCTGCTACCTACCAGTGGGCTCTGAAGTTGCTGCAAAGTACTATGCACAATGCGCAATTGATGCAGGATGTGCATTCGTAAACGCACTTCCAGTATTTATCGCCTCTGATCCAGTATGGGAAAAGAAGTTTGCTGATGCAGGACTTCCAATTGTTGGAGATGACATCAAGAGCCAAGTTGGTGCGACTATCACTCACCGCATTATGGCAAAACTCTTCCAAGATCGCGGCGTACACCTAGATCGCACCTACCAATTAAACGTTGGCGGAAATATGGATTTCAAGAACATGCTCGAGCGTGATCGCCTTGAATCTAAGAAGATCTCTAAGACCAACTCTGTAACATCTCAGTTAGATCATGACCTAGGTGAGAAGAACGTTCACATCGGACCTTCTGACTACATTCCTTGGTTAGATGATCGCAAGTGGGCCTATGTTCGCCTCGAGGGTCGCGCTTTCGGAGATGTCCCACTAAACCTTGAATACAAGTTGGAAGTATGGGATTCACCTAACTCTGCAGGTGTCATCATTGATGCACTTCGCTGCGCAAAAATCGGCTTGGATCGCAAGATTGGGGGAGCTCTGCTCTCACCATCTAGCTACTTCATGAAGACTCCACCAACTCAGTACACAGATGAAGCAGCCCACAACAAGGTTGAAGATTTCATTGCTGGGAAATTAGATCGCTAAATACAAAAACTAAAGTAGTCACATCTACTTTATAAATCTCCTCTCTATAGAAAAAGCCCCCGGCAATAACCGGGGGCTTTTTCTTTAACCACTCACGGAGAGTTGAGGGTTAAATCGTCGCTTCTATAGGAGTGCGACGAAGGTGAACAAATCCTGCTATTGCTAAGAGAAGAAACAATAAACCGGCGGCAAAGGCTGCAATCGCTGCATAACCAGCAATTACTCCCATAGTTCCAAAGGCATATGCCTGAAGCAGCATTCCGCGAAGAGTGTTTCCCATAAACAAAGTTTGGCGAAGATCTGCATACTTTGTAATCGTCGCAACATCAGTACTTCCCCCACGGACTAATCCCATATATGTCCCTGATACTTCAGAGTATGTGGAAGGTTTACCTGTAACGGCGATAGATGAGCCTTTCATGTGTTCCCAGATATAAAGGTCTGAGTAATCGCGGGCCATTTCACCAGTGTTGACTGTTTTACCTGCCCATTTTGTGAGCTGTTCTTTTGTATCTGCAGGCAAACTATCTTCCGCAGGAAATGCAATATTCTGATTTTCCAGTTGGGTTTTTACACTCTCATTTGCAAATGAGGCTCCAAAATTAAGAAGTCCTGCAAATGTGAACAAAAGAAGTGCAAGTCCAAGTCCAACATAAGAAACAATCTTGTCAAAAGTTCTACGATTCATCTTTCTCTCCTTCATAGGTTGTTTTCAAAAACATTGATCGAAGCGATCAACACAGCCCATGTTTACTAGGCCCAACAACCTTTAAATTGAAATTTAGGTGGGGTTAGCACTCGCAGATGAGCGCATGAGTGTCTGCACTCAATCTCCGTGCGGAATTAGGTAAAGAGCTATTGGTTATAACGGCGAGTAAAAATCTGAATACAAAATAAATTAAACCTAAATGAACCTAGTCAATATGTCGATTACACATTCCTTGACCATCAGGACCAACCTCAAAATGGCTACATGGCATATTCAACTTATCAAAGGCTTGGTCGCCATAGTGAGCTCGATATGCCAGGGCAAGCAAAACCCGTAAGTTCGTTTCGGAATCGGATTTAATTCCAAAAACCTGCGCACTTCGACTCACAGTATTTTCGATCACTTTTTCATTGTGTGAGGTCTCGGTTGCAATCACAGCATTTGATTTGCCCTCACAAAGTAGTTCCAGTACAAGCCTTTCAAAAGGAGTTAACTCTCTTGTTGAAATTCTGATATTTCTGACCATAAGTAGTGCCCCTTTCTGCCTCTTAGACAGTATCTTCCTTTTTTTTGCCTAAGTCACCCCATAAGATAGGCCAATGAGTGAAATCTTGAGAAAGCAAGAAGGCAATATCCTCGTTTTAAGTTTTAATCGGCCCGCAAAGATGAATGCTCTGACTCGATCAATGTATGCAGGCTTGGCAACAGGACTCAATGAGGCTGCGGGGGATTTTGGGATCAGAGCTGTGATCTTGACCAGTGAAGATCAACACTTCACTGCAGGAAACGATATTTCAGATTTTATGAACAACCCACCTACGAGTGAATCCTCTGAAGTTTCGCAGTTCCTTGAATCTTTGCTCAATTTTCCTAAGCCACTAATTGCAGCAGTAAAGGGCAATGCAGTCGGCGTAGGAACAACGATGTTGCTTCATTGCGATGTTGTAGTTGCCAGTCCTTCGGCCAAGTTTTCGATGCCCTTTGCATCGCTAGGTTTAGTGCCAGAGGCAGGATCAAGTTTTCTTTTCCCACAGTTAGTTGGTTATCAAAGAGCTGCTCGAATCTTTATGACAGGGGAGAGCTTTGATGCACCATCAGCGGTGGAAATGGGTTTGGTTACTTCAATTGAAAACGACCCTATTAATGAAGCCATGAAAATTGCGCAGCAAATTGCAGAACAGCCTCCGCAAGCGATCATTAATACAAAGGCGCTTCTTAAAGCCAAATCACATGACGCAGTTGCTGCAGTCATGAAAGCTGAATTTGAAATCTTTGCAATGTCTCTTCAATCCGAAGAAGCCATGGAAGCTTTCATGAAATTTATGTCTAAGAAGGGTAAGTAATGTCTCTATCAGGAAAACGCATCTTCATAACTGGCGGTTCACGTGGAATAGGTCTTGCAATTGCATTAAGGGCGGCAGCAGATGGAGCCTCAATTGCTATCGCAGCAAAAACAGCGGATCCAAATCCAAAACTACCTGGAACTATTTTTACTGCCGCAGCCGAGATTGAGGCAGCTGGCGGTAAAGCACTGGCCCTTCAATGTGACATACGTGATGAGGTGGCAATTGAAGAGGCGATAAAGAAAACAGCAGATGCATTTGGTGGAATTGATATTGTAATTAACAATGCAAGTGCTATTAACCTCACCAAAACTGATCAGACACCTGCCAAACGATTTGATTTAATGTTTGATGTAAACGTTCGAGGTACTTTCCTTACTTCACAAGCAGCTCTTCCGCACCTACGACAGTCGGCAAAGGATGGCAGAAACCCACACATTCTTAATCTTTCACCTCCGTTATCAATGAAACCAATCTGGTTTAAAAATCATGTTGCATACACCATGGCAAAATATGGAATGAGTATGTGTGTTCTGGGCATGGCAGAAGAGTTCAAACGCGATGGGATTGCGGTAAATGCTCTTTGGCCGCGAACTGTGATCGATACTGCAGCTCTTCAAATGATTCCAGGAATAGACGCATTGGCTGGTCGAACCCCACAGATTCTTGCAGATGCAGCGCACATCATCTTAAATAGAGATTCAAAAGAGTGCACAGGAAATTTCTTTGTCGATGATCTACTTCTAGCAAGTGAAGGAATTACTGATCTCGAGAAATACTCAGTTACTCCAGGCACTACTGATTTCCTACTCGATTTCTTTTTAGACTAAACTCAACATATGCGTAAATTAACCATGACGGCCCTTGCTGGCTTGTGCCTGATTCTCTCTTCACCCACCAGTTTCGCCCATGGACAAATCGTCACGTCATATCCTTTGATGGATTCCGTATCCTCACCAACACCTAATCAGGTATGGATTGAATTTGATGGACAGTTACAGCAAATAGAGGGTGAAGTTGTAAATACTCTAAAGGTGACCGATTCAACAGGATTAGTTGTTAGTTCAGAGGAAGCAGTCATTGAAGGTGCAAAGATTTCTACTCAAGTATCGGATCAAAGCGTAGGGGGAGTGTTTACAGTGCAATACCGCATAGTCTCAGAAGATGGCCATCCTGTTGAGGGAAGTTACACATTTGAAGCCTCACCTGGCTTTGAGGCAACAGAGATGATTGAACCAACAACGAGTGCTACAGCATCTGATAATCAGACAGACCTGAGTATCGGTGCGATAGTGATGGCAGTATTTCTGGTTGTCTTTGCCGTTAGATACTTTGTAAAAATGCGTAATGAAAAAAATGAGAGAAAATAAAGCAATCTAGGTTTCACAGTAAAAATCAGAACCATCTGATCAGAAGAAGAGGCTATGCAAGCATTTGATCTTGAAGTAAACGGTACTAATGTCATTCAAGAGTCAGAGAGAAAAGGCAAACCTAGTTCACTTTTTTGGCCATGGGCCGGAGCTAATGTCTCTTTGCTGGCTCTTTCATACGGAGCTTTCTTTTTAGGCTTTGGTATCTCTTTCAGGCAGGCGACAGCGGCGGCCATCATTGGAACAGTGGGATCATTTTTTTTAGTTGGAATAAGTTCGCTTGCAGGAAAGCGCTCGAATGCCCCAACCACAGTTTTGGTCCGAGCTTCATTCGGCGTGAAGGGTAGCGTTGTACCTGGATTTCTTTCATACCTTGTGTTTGTTGGTTGGGAAACGGTCCTTGTATCACTTGCCACACTTGCAACAGGTACCGTTTTTTCTAGATTCACAGGGATAGATAATAATCTCGCACTCGTAATGGGATTTGCTCTAGCCGTTGGATTAACTATGTTGGGCGGAGTTCTTGGTTTTAACATGATCATGAGAATTCAAAAGATTCTCACCATCACCACCGTTGCAATGACAGCTGTTTACATTGTCCTTACTTTTGACAACGTCGAATGGCATATGGTTTCTTCAATTAAAGATGGAACTTCTCAAGCATTTATCGGAGCGGTCATTTTTGCAGTAACCGGAATCGGATTGGGCTGGGTGAACTGCGCAGCCGATTACTCCAGATATTTGCCACGCTCCGTTTCAAGTAAAGCAGTTGTAGGGTGGACAGTTCTTGGAGCATCTGTTGTTCCGATTCTTTTAGTTATTTACGGGACAGCACTTTCTGCAAGCAACTCTGAATTAAGCCAAGCCATTGCTAACGATCCAATTGGCGCATTAACCACACTGCTACCTACCTGGTACTTAATTATTTTTGCTTTGGTTGCAATTTTGGGATTAGTGGGCGGAGCAATACTTGATTTGTACTCATCAGGTTTAGCTTTAATATCTATAGGCCTTCCCGTTAAACGCCACCATGCCGCACTCATCGATTCAGTAATTATGCTCGTGGGTTCTATCTATATTGTCTGGATTGCTAACAACTTTTTCTATCCATTCCAAGGTTTTCTTATTACCTTGGGAGTTCCGGTAGCAGTTTGGTCTGGGATCTTTGTTGCCGATGTTGTTTTGAGAAAAAAGCCATATAACGAAGCGGCCTTATTTGATAAAAATGGCATTTATGGCTCCGTGAACAAAGGTTCAATTCTTCTAATGGGGGTGGGAACTTTTATTGGTTGGGGTTTTGTAACAAACACATTTGCATCATGGTTAGCATGGCAAGGGTATTTGATGCAGATAATTGGTGGAAAAGATGGAGCTTGGGGATATTCGAATGTGGGAGTTGCATTCGCACTCCTTATCGGTTTTCTAGGCCACATAATTCTCTCAAGAAAGTCGATTGCTTCACAAGAAAACTCAATATAAGGATAATCAGCCTTCGCCTGAAGATGCTCAATGATACTTTAGGACTATGAAGCGCACCATTAGACCGTTGCTGGATTTCCTGCATCGCGAATCTTCAGGTGGAGTTCTAATATTAATAGCTTCGGCTCTTGGCTTAATCGTTGCAAATTCGCCGATATCTGCAAGCTATTTTTCCTTTCTAGATCTGCAATTTTCATTGGGAAATGATTCAATTTATCTCAAACTAACGATGCTCAAAGTTATTAACTACGTCTTGATGACTCTATTCTTTTTTGTCGTGGGTCTTGAGATAAAGCGCGAACTAACATCCGGGCACCTATCCAGTTTTAAAAAAGCAATCATGCCTTTTGTTGCAGCTTTAGGCGGAATGGCAGTTCCAGCGATGATTTACTTACTCATAGCAGGCCGAGATGCACCAGGTGGATGGGGAGTAGCTGTCGCCACTGATATTGCCCTAGCAGTTGGATTGCTAGCAATTATCGGAAGTAATGCTTTGGCTTCGCTTCGTACTTTTCTATTAGCTCTGGCCGTAATTGACGACATTGGAGCAATTTTAGTTATTGCATTTGTCTATTCAACAGGGATAGTCCCAGGTTGGATTGCTGGCGCTTTACTTACTTTTGTCTTTATTGCCGCACTGAAAAAGTTTCAAGTTAATCAGGTATTTGTCTATGTGCCTCTTGGTGCTTTGCTTTGGTATTGCATGTACAGAGGTGGCATTCACCCCACCTTAGCGGGAGTTGTGCTGGGAATGATGACGCCAAATATTTCAAGGAATGACACAGAAGTAGAAGATAGTGAGGATGGTGTCGTCTCAGTTATCGAATGGCTAGAAGACAAATTACATCCGCATAGCAGCTTTCTCATCGTTCCCTTGTTTGCGTTTGCAAATACAGGTGTTCAAATTACACAGAGTTCGATCAGCGCTGCCATTAATTCACCAATAGCTTGGGGTATTTTCTTTGGCTTAGTAGTTGGAAAGCCTGTCGGAATAGTTCTTTCAAGTTGGAGTGCCAAGAGAGTTGGGCTAGGAGAGTACCCAGAGGGTGCCAATACAGTTAAAATCTTTGCAACTGGAAGCGCCGCCGGTATTGGATTTACAGTTGCAATATTTATTGCTAATTTGGCATTTGCCGATCGCGCAACGCAAGAGTTGGCAATTTTCTCTGTAATTATCGCATCACTTGTAAGTGGTGCGATAAGTACTGTTTTGTTCAAGATCTTTGCACGCAAATCAGATTAAACAAGGGTAAAACAAAACCCGCTCTCATAATTAAGAGCGGGTTTTGTTATGATGATTTTTATAGATCGTAATACAGTTCGAACTCAGCTGGATGTGGGCGAAGACGCACATAATCTACTTCGTTCTTTCGTTTCCATTCGATCCATGTTTCGATCAGATCCTTCGTAAAGACACCACCCTTAGTTAAGAAATCGTGATCCTTTTCTAATGAGTTAAGAACAGCATCTAATGATCCTGGCACCTGAGGAATAGAGGCTGCCTCTTCTCCTTCGAGTTCATACAGATCTTTATCAACTGGGGCAGGTGGTTCAATTTTATTAACAATTCCATCAAGACCAGCCATAAGCATTGCTGCAAAGGCCAAATATGGATTTGAAGATGGATCTGGACAACGGAACTCAATGCGCTTTGCCTTTGGACTTGATCCAGTAATTGGGATACGGATACAAGCAGAACGGTTGCGAGCTGAGTACACAAGATTTACTGGAGCCTCATAACCAGGAACAAGTCGTCGATATGAGTTAACAGTTGGGTTGGTAAATGCAAGAAGTGATGGTGCGTGCTTTAAGAGACCACCGATATACCAGCGAGCCATATCGGAAAGATCTCCATATGTTCCTGCTTCATAAAATAACGGCTTTCCATCTTTCCAAAGGGACTGGTGAACGTGCATTCCAGAACCGTTATCTCCGAAGAGTGGCTTAGGCATAAACGTTGCTGTCTTTCCACCTTCCCATGCGGTGTTACGAATGACGTACTTAAACTTCATTACATCATCACCAGCTGAGAGAATATCTGTGAATCGGTAATTGATCTCCATCTGTCCGGCAGTTCCAACTTCATGGTGTGAACGCTCAACAAGTAGACCTACTTTGCCAAGCTGCATAACCATTTCGTCTCGAAGATCTGCGTATTGATCTGTTGGTGAAACAGGAAAGTAACCGCCCTTAACGCGAGTGCGATATCCGCGGTTTGGAGTTCCATCAGCATCATGCTCAACTCCTGTGTTCCATGCTCCTTCATATGATTCAATCTCATAGACGGCAGTGTTAATGTCTGTCTTAAAGCGAACACTGTCAAAGACATAGAACTCAGCTTCTGGTGCAAAAAATGCAGTGTCAGCAAATCCAAGTGAGCGCATGTAGTCAACAGCTTTTGCAACTACTCCTCGAGGATCACGGCTATATGGGGTGTTATCTACCGGATTATGAACAGAGAAGATAATGATTAGAGTCTTCTCTTTACGATAAGGATCCAGGTATGCAGACTCTGGAACCGGTAAAAGTTTCATGTCTGACTCATTGATAGTTTGGAATCCACGAATCGATGACCCGTCAAACATTAAACCATCTGTAAAGACGGCTTCATCGAAAGATTCAACTGGCACATTAAAGTGGTGTTGAATTCCCGGTAAATCAGTAAAGCGAACATCAACAAGTTTGACATTCTCCTTCTTGATGAAGGCAAAAATTTCTGATGCATTCTTAAACATGCTTCTCCCAATTTCACATGTAATGCGCACCCCGCTCAACGTTGAGTTCTAGGCCCGCTTTTGTAGTCAAACCCTAAGTCCAGATGAGGTCAAAAACATAACCAGTTTGTTAAATCCGTGTTACTTCTCCCAGTGACGGAGGTTATCCTTGCCACATGAGATATGAAGCTGTGCGTGTGAGCCTTGGCCGTCGATTTGCTGCCTTGATGCTGGATTGGCTTTCATGCTATTTCATTGTCACGGCTGTATCGGGCGGAATTGGCGCTGCAGTACCCAATCGCCCCTTTTACGTTTTGGGCCTTTTCTTCACTCAGATTTTCATGCTCTCTTGGCTTCAGGGCGCATCTCTAGGGCATCGAATTTTTGGAATAAGAATTGTTCGCTATGTCGATGGTGGTCCTATAAATGCCCGGCAAGCGTTTATTCGTAGCGCTCTATTGGTAACAATAGTTTTTGCGATTACCTTTGATGAAGAGGGAAGAGGCCTTCATGAAAGATTTAGCAAAACAATACTGATTCGAAATTAACGAATCTTTCCACCACGAGTAGGCATTGGTCCTTTAGGAATTGGCATGGACATTCCACCAACAGCCTTGAGGCGCGCACGAACTTCGCGCATCTGGTGAGCTGTTAACTTCTTAGGAAGTCGGCGCATTTCTTTTTGTAGCTTCCTAATTGGCACTCGATTGTCTTCATTACCAATCAAAATCTCTATTACTGGAACTCCAGGTGCAAAGCGCTCTGCTTTCTTTCGCTCATCACTCATCATCTGCTTTACAGAGTCACTACCTTCACCCGAGATAACAATTCCCGCGCGACCAACACTTCGATGCACCATGTCCTGATTGCGTGATACAGCTACCGCTGGAGTTGTAGTCCATCCCTTACGTATGGCCATGAGAACGCTTGCGCCTGCTCCCATTTGACCTTCAATAGAAACGTATGCGGCGCTACCTGCTTGCCGAGTGAAAAGAAGCATCGCGGCCAAGAGTGCAATAGGAAGGAAAACAAAACCAAGATAGACAGGCTGACCGATTGCAATTCCGATTCCGATTCCGATAGCCCATGTCATTAGAAACGTTGCGATCAGGGCAATTGAAATCCATGGCTTCACTTGTTTGGTTACGGCGTAGGCATCACGGAAAGCTTGAAAACGAGGTGTCTTGATTTTCTTTTCTTTAGATTTTCTCTTGAACATAGATTTAGTTTAGTGGAGCCGGCGCGGTTCCACCAAGACGAGCAGGTGCCCAACGCTGTCCGGCATGGTTATCGGGGTAGGACTGCTGAACTTCATGGAGTAGATCGAGCATAACTTTGCGTAAGTGGAGTTGGGACTGTTCTACGTTTGCAGCTGGAGGATAGGAAATTGGATCACCGCATACAACTGAAATAGGGAAGTGGTTTCTTTTGAAGTTGGGCTTAAGACCCTTGGTGATAACTCTTTGGCTTCCCCAGATGATAGTTGGAATTACGGGAGCCCCGGATTCAATTGCAAGGCGAATGGTTCCAGATTTAATTTCTTTTATTTCAAAACTAACTGAGATTGTTGCCTCAGGAAAAATACCAATAATCTCTCCAGATTTAAGGGCTTTTAATGCAACTTCAAAAGAAGGTCCGCCATTGCTTCGATCAACATTAATGTGGTGCATACCTCGCATCAATGGGCCTGCAATTTTGTGATTAAAGATTTCCTTCTTTGCCATAAAGCGAACATAACGTTTGGTTGGCAGGGCGGCTGTTCCTGCTATTGCAAAATCTAAATATCCAACGTGGTTGATGGCTAGTATCGCACCACCTTTGTGCGGAATATGTTCTTGGCCTTGAAAATTAAATCGCAATCCAAGATATCTCCAAAAACCCTTTACAAGCAAAATAACCGGTGGGTAAACCAAATCAGCCACGAATTGCCTTTTTTTCCATCGCTTGTTTGTATAAACGGCCGGCTCTGTAACTGGAACGAACAAGCGGACCGCTCATGACACCAAGGAATCCGATCTCTTCTGCTTCTTGTGCCAACTCAACAAACTCTTCTGGCTTTACCCAACGCTCAACCGGGTGATGTGTTTGTGTAGGACGTAGGTATTGCGTGATCGTAATTAGGTCACACCCGGCATTGTGTAGATCACGTAGAGCCTGTGAAATCTCTTCTCTGGTCTCACCTAACCCCAAGATCAAGTTCGATTTTGTAATCAGACCAAAATCTTGGGCCATGCCGATAACTTTGAGAGATTTTTCATAAGTGAAAGCTGGGCGAATCTGTTTGAAGATACGGGGGACTGTTTCTAAGTTATGAGCAAATACTTCAGGCTGTGTTTCAAAGATTGGATTGAGAAGCAAAGGATTGGCATTGAAGTCTGGGGCCAGCATTTCAACTCCAGTACCCGGGTTTAGTTGATGAACCATTCGAATTGTTTCGGCGTAAAGCCATGAGCCTTCATCTTCTAAATCATCACGGGTAACACCAGTAATTGTGGCGTAGCGAAGTTGCATAGAACGCACAGACTCTGCGACTTTGCGAGGTTCTTCTCGATCGATTGGAAGTGGTTTTCCTGTATCAATGTTGCAAAAATCGCAGCGACGAGTACATCTGTCTCCGCCAATAAGAAAAGTTGCTTCCTTGTCTTCCCAACATTCAAATATGTTTGGACAGGCGGCTTCTTGGCAGACTGTATGAAGGCCTTCACTTTTAACTAATGCACGAAGTCGTGTGTACTCCGGGCCCATGTTTGCACGAGTCTTAATCCATTCAGGCTTTCGCTCGATAGGCGTTTGGGCATTTCGTGCTTCGATTCGAATTAGTTTGCGACCTTCTGGCGCCATTGTCATAGACACACCTTACGCAAAGAATTCAAAATATGCGCCTCAACACTATTTGATATCTCATCAACTGAGATCTCGCGCTGTAACTCTCTTTGTAAAGATGTCACTTGTGCATCTCTAATTCCACAAGCCACAATCTTGTCATAGGCTTTCAAATCTGGATTTACGTTAAGTGCAAATCCATGCATCGTTACCCCTTTTGCAACTCTTACTCCTATAGCTGCGATTTTTCTATCACCTTGTGAGCCAATAACCCATACACCAGATCGTCCTTCAACACGCACGGCCTTGATTCCAAGTTCGACGCAAACATTAATAAGCGCACTTTCAATTTCGCGCACAAAACCGACAACTTCGGTTGGCTCTGAAAGTTTGATGATGGGATAACCAACCAATTGACCAGGACCATGCCAAGTAATTCGTCCGCCACGATCAACATCAATGACATCAGTTCCGTCTACAGGGCGCTCGAACTCTTCTGTTCGACGGCCAGCTGTATAAACCGAAGGGTGCTCAAGAAGTACAAGGGTGTTTTCCTGAACTCCATTGGCCACATCGGCATGTATGGCCCTTTGTAACTGCCAAGCTTGTTGGTATTCCATGGTTTTATAACGAGAGACAGAAATTACTTTCTCTACATCAGTTACAAGGTTGGGCACCCTCTAATCCTAAAGGTAGGCTTGCCCCATGCCCAATCGGGCCGCGCGCCAAGACAGTAAAACCAGGAAGGTCCTCTAAATCGTGAGCACTACAAAGAAAAGCCGCCGTCCCCTTGTCTATGCATTAATCGTTATTTTTGTGTGGTTTGGAACAAGCGGTGTTATGGGACCTTTGTTTGGCAAGTTGTCAACTGTTCAAGAAAATGACAACTCAGCGTTTCTGCCTGATAGCGCTGAATCTACTCAAGCTTCAAAGATCATTGCGCAGTTTAATGATTCAGAGAATCAGAGCCTTCCAACGCTTGTTCTATACCGAGGCGAAATTGACGCAGAAAAAATCACAGGATTGAACATTCATCTCGCTCAACTTGCATCAAAAAACATTGGTGACAGCGATGTCCCAATCTCTGCATATTTAAATCCTGGAGAGCAAATCTTTGCCTTTCCTTCTCAAGATGGGAAGGCTTTACTTGTCAACCTTCCATTTAACGCAGATGTTGCCTCAGATTTGCTACCAAATAACAAGCCTGTACTACCAGAGTTAATCGAGACATTGCGTGAAGATGCATCTGAGTATGCAAACTCGAATGGTTTGATTTCTAACGTAACCGGTATTGGCGCAATCTTGGGAGATCTCTTTGGAGCATTCGAAGGGATTGACTCATCGCTTCTGTTCACAACGTTAATTGTGGTTGCGCTGATTCTGATTGTTGTTTATCGATCTCCAGTGCTTTGGATTCTTCCTCTCTTTTCAGCAGTAATTGCACTCTCAACTGCCGGAGGATTAATTTATCTTCTGACAAAAAATGATGTCATTGATCTCAATGGTCAATCTCAAGGAATTCTCTCTGTTCTAGTTCTGGGCGCGGCAACAGATTATGCGCTGCTATTAATTGCTAGATACCGTGAAGAGCTTCACCATTTTGACACTCCATTTAGTGCGATGAAGGCAGCTTTAAAAGGAGTTGTAGAACCCATCGTTGCATCTGGTGCAACAACTACAACAGCATTAATGGTCCTACTTCTGAGTGATCTTTCTGGAAACAGAGGTTTAGGCCCAGTTGGTGCAATCGGAATTATCTGTTCGGTCATAACAATTTTAACTTTACTGCCCGCTCTTCTTGTTGCCTTTGGTCGCTGGGTTTTCTGGCCACGCATTCCACGCCATGATGATGTGAACTCTCAACTAGATGGTTCGTGGGCAAAAGTGGGAGCAGCAGTTGAAAAGCGCCCCCGCAAACTTTGGATTGGTACTGCAATTGGATTGACGATTTTGGCAGGATTTTCAACAACTTTAAATGCCAGAGGACTTTCTACGGCAGATGCATTTACTCAACGACCAGATTCTGTTGTTGGCTTAGAGTTTTTAGGCCAGCATTTTCCTGGTGGATCAGGACAACCAACAGAGGTTGTCGTAAAACAAGAACTGATTGCTCCAATTTCAGCGGCGTTGATGCAAGTTGATGGCGTTGCATCTGTAGAACCATTACGTAGCGCACCTGCAATTCCAGGTCAGCCTCCAGCTGAGATAAAAATTGTTGATGGTAGGGCGGTACTGAATGCTACGCTTTCTTTAAATCCTGACAGCGTTGAAGCTCGAGATGTAATCCCCAAAATACGAGATGCAGTTCATGCAATCGATCCTGAAATTTTAGTTGGCGGGTCAACTGCTGTCGCCTTTGATACAGATGTTGCTGCAAACCACGATAATCGGACGATCATTCCAATTGTATTGATCCTGATCACGATAATTTTGGGTCTCCTGTTGCGAAGCATCCTTGCCGCCGGTCTTTTACTTGGAACAGTGGTCCTGTCTTACTTTGCAACACTTGGTGCTTGCCAATTGGTCTTTGAGCACATATTTGGTTTCAAGGGTGCAGATGTTTCATTCCCACTCTTTGCATTCATCTTCCTAGTTGCACTTGGTATTGATTACAACATCTTCTTAATGACAAGAGTGCGAGAAGAAAGTGCGAGAATTGGAACTAGAGCCGGTGTTATTAAGGGATTGACAGTTACAGGTGGAGTTATCACCTCCGCTGGAATTGTTCTAGCAGCAACTTTTGGCGTTCTTGGAGTCTTGCCGCTTGTGTTCTTGGCACAACTAGGATTTGCAGTTGCTTTTGGTGTTTTGCTAGACACAATGATTGTTCGAACAATTCTGGTTCCAGCTTTGGTTCACGATATTGGTGGAAAAGTATGGTGGCCTTCTAAATTGCAGAGTAAGTAACCAGTAGCAATGGCACTTAAAGTCGGAATCGCTGGATACGGCTTAGCGGGTCGGTATTTCCATGCTCCTTTGCTAAAGGGTTGTGGTTTTGAAGTTACAGGTGTCCATACAACAAATAAGGAACGTTCCGCCCATGCACTTTTAGATTTTCCTAATACAAAGGTTTTGAGTTCGATTTCTGAGTTAGTCGAGCTTAATCTTGATCTTTTAGTTGTTGCCTCTGCCAATCTAGTTCACGCGGAGCATGCAATTGCTGGCATCAATAAAGGGATTCCAGTTGTAATCGATAAACCAATGGGAAGAACTGCTGCAGAGGTGCAGCAAATTATTTCTGCCGCGCAATCCAAGAATGTCGCAGTAACAACCTTTTTTAATAGGCGCTGGGATAGTGATGCTTTAACGATCAAGAAAGTTCTAGAAAGCAAAGTTTTAGGTGAAGTTCATCGCCTTGATTCACGTTTTGAAAGATTTAGACCTGAGCTCAATTTAGATTCTTGGCGTGAAAGCATGAGCGCTGAACAAGGCGGAGGACAGCTACTCGATCTACAACCACATTTGATCTCTACGGCTATCGATTGGTTTGGTCCAGCTAGTTTAGTTACGGCGTCAGTTCGCTCATTAAGGTCAGGGGCAGATGATGACTCTGTCTTAGTTTTTCACCATAAATCTGGTGTTAATTCCTATCTTTCGGCTAGCGCATTAGTTGGTGCACCAGGTCCGCGCATTCGCATATTAGGAACTAAGGGCGCACTTGTCATTAATGATTTAGATCCACAAGAGGCGCTTTTGCGTGATGGAAAATACCCTAAAAATGGAACTTGGGAATTACCAACAACTTCTGAGGCGTTTATTCACCGTGGTGATGAGATAGAAAAAATTGAATCAGTTCCAGGTAACTATGGTCATTTTTATAAGCAAGTTGAGCAAGCAATTGTTAATGGGGCGCCATGGCCTGTTTCTACATCTGACGCGCTACTCGTATCGCAATTAATCGATCAAGCAAGAGAGATCGGGGAACGTGTATAAACAGCCAGATGTCCTTGTAATTGGTGCGGGACTTGCTGGCCTCAATGCGGCAATTCACTTGCAATCTCGTGGGGCAATTGTTCGCGTTGTGGAGTCATCAGATCGCCCAGGCGGGCGTGTTGCAAGTGATGTGATTGATGGCTTCATATGCGATCGTGGATTTCAATTAATAAATGCTAATTATCCCGCATTGAAAGAGTTGAAAGTTATAGAAGAGATAGATTTCTTGATTGCACCACGTGTAATTGAAGTAGCCATAGATACTGGCCGTCATTTGATTGGTGATCCTCGAAAAGCCCTCCTCTCGGCATTTGATTCATCTTTGGGATCCCTCTTTGAAAAATTCTCACTTCTAACTTTCATTTTTGGACCAACTGCCAAAAATGAGCCTCTCTCAGATGCCCTTATTCGATGTGGCTTAACGTATGAAAGGGTTCTACGTCCCTTCTTGCAGGGTGTTTTCCTGACTGATCCGAAGAACGTAGATGCCATGTATGGGCAGCAAATACTTAGAAGTTTTGTCTCAGGCTCAATCGGAATACCAAAAAATGGCGTAGGACAACTTTCTTACGCTTTAGCAAAGCGAGTATCGAATATTTCATATAACGTTCAAGTAGATCGCATTGCTGATGAAAAGGTGTATACATCAGAGGGAGTTCTTACTGCAGACAAGATTGTTGTTGCAACAGATGCGACCACGGCCGCGCAGCTTTTGGGTAATGGTCAAGTTCCAAAAATGGCGGGCTGCATCACTTGGTATCACGCAGTTGAAGAAAATCCATCCGGTACTGGTCGATTAGTTGTGGATGGCCTCAATAGAGGACCGGTGATTAACTCTGTTGTTATCTCCGATATCTCCAAAAACTATGCGCCAAGTGGTTCACATTTAGTGTCAACAACTACTGGATTAAACATCACTGAGTCGGATGTTCGCAGACATTTAGCGCTTATCTGGTCTGTGCCAACACACAATTGGCAGTTAATTGCTAAGTATGAGATTCCTACCGCACTACCGATTCAAAGCCCTGATCAAGGTTTATCGCAAGAGCTTAGATTTAATGATCAAATCTATGTTGTGGGAGATCACAAGATGGTTCCATCCCAGCAAGGCGCCCTATTTTCTGGTCGACTTGTTAGTGACTTAATCTTTAACTAATTCAACCAAAGCTTCAGAGATGTGTGGATAGTCCCACACGAATCCTGCTTCTTGAAGTGCCTGAGGTATGACTTTTTTTGAACCTAATACCTCTGAAGAAAATCCGCCTAGAGCAATTTTTAATGCGAACGCCGGAGCTGGAAACAATGCAGGACGATGCATGGCGCGAGCTAAAGCAGAAGTAAATTCTTGATTTGTAACTGGATTTGGAGTTGTCAGATTAATCGGACCGGAGATTGGATTTTCAAGAGCAAAAACTATAGCTCTAATCTGATCATGCAATGTAATCCATGACCACCACTGCTTTCCACTTCCTAGTTTTCCACCTAGACCAAAACGAAACAGAGGAAGCATTTTTCCAAGCGCACCGCCCGTAGGATCTAGAACCAAACCGGTGCGTAGTTTTACTGTTCGCACGTCGCCAGATAAATCTGCTGCCGCTTCCCACTCTCGACAGACAGTAGCTAGGAAATCATCTCCAAATCGATCATTTTCAACCACGGCGCGATTTCCACTTTCGCCATACCACCCAATAGCCGATGCTGAGATGAATACTTGTGGCTTAAGTTCTGCAACTGCAGCGGCGATTGCAGTTGTACCCAAAAGTCGTGAGTTCAAAATCTCTGATTTATATTTTTTGTTCCAGCGCTTATCGCCAACTCCTACACCCGCTAAGTGAATTACTGCATCGACACCATTGAGTGGTTCTAAATCAACGAATCCTGTTTGCGGATCCCACTGAACTTCATCGGAAGAAATAGGAGAGCGACGAACTAAACGTTGAACTAAATGACCTTGTGACTTTAAGTGTCCAACCAAGGCGCTACCAATTAATCCTGAGGCACCAGTTACTGCAATTCGCTGCGCGGTGAACTTACCCATGTTAGAGACCTAGATCAGATTCAAATGCGCCACCTTCTAGACGCTCTTTGAGAGTAACTAGG
This sequence comes from Actinomycetota bacterium, assembly GCA_009704505.1. GTDB lineage: Bacteria > Actinomycetota > Actinomycetes > Nanopelagicales > Nanopelagicaceae > Planktophila. The sequence continues at coordinate 66,638 of WLEB01000002.1, forward strand.
AATCGAGCTGCATCTGCGCCATCGACCACTCGGTGATCGTAAGAAAGTGCCAGATATACCATTGATCTAATTGCAATACTTTCTCCACCATCATCACCCTTAACAACCATTGGACGTTTTACAACTGCGCCAAGTCCAAGAATTGCAACTTGAGGTTGACTAATAATTGGAGTATCAAAAAGTGCGCCGCGACTTCCAGTATTGGTAAGTGTGAAAGTTCCACCACCTAATTCATCTGGTGTTACTTTGTTATCTCGAGTGCGCGCGGCAAGGTCTGCAATCTTTCTAGCTACTGCTCCCATGTTGAGATCGCCGGCATTTGCAATAACCGGAACCAACAGACCACGCTCTGTATCAACGGCAATTCCAAGATGCTCAGCCCCATGGTAGGTGATTTGGTCTCCTTCAACAGAAGAGTTCAAAACTGGATGCTGTTTTAACGCTTCACAAACAGCCACAGAAAAGAATGGAAGGTATGACAATTTCACACCCTCGCGGTTTTCAAAACTGGCCTTTGCGCGATCTCGCAATCTTGAAATCTTTGTGACATCTACTTCTACAACGGTAGTTAACTGAGCACTCACCTGAAGAGACTCAACCATGCGTGCGGCAATAACCTTACGAAGACGAGACATTGTGACCGTTGTTCCACGAAGTGGTGAGACGGCAACTGCTGATGTTCGGGGAGCAGATGCAGCAGAAGTTACTGCAGGTGCGCTAGCTGTACTAGTTGCAGTGGCAGTAGTTAATGGACGAGCTGCCTCTACGTCTTCACGGCGAATTCGCCCTCCGATGCCAGTACCTTTAACGGTAGAGAGATTGACACCTAAATCGGTTGCTAGTTTGCGAACTAGGGGAGTTACGTAAGCATCTTGAGGTTGAGCAACTGCCACTGCGACAGGAGCCGCTGCTACAACTGGAGCAGCCACAACTGGTGGTGTTACGACCGGTGCTGTTACAACTGGAGCAACAGGCGGTGAAGCAACAACGGGTGCAGAAGGTGCGACAACTGCTCCGGCAGATCCAATTAAACCTAATCTTGCTCCGACAGGAACAGTTGTATCCACTGCTACATCAATAGCCAATAAAGTTCCGGCCACAGGTGAAGGTATCTCTGTATCTACCTTGTCTGTTGAAACTTCAAGCAATGCCTCATCAGCAGCTACTGAATCGCCAATGTTTTTTAACCAGCGAGTTACTGTTCCTTCACTAACGCTTTCTCCGAGTGCAGGCATGGAAATTACTGTGCCTGTCGAATTTGTTGTTGGTGCTGGTGACGCTGGTGCAACGGGAGCGGCAACAACGGGCGCAGCAACGGCAGGTGCAACTGGGGCAGCAACCGGAGCTGCAACGGCAGGTGCTGATGTGACTGCGGCTCCATCGGCGATCACTGCAAGCTCTGCGCCAACAGCAACTGTTTGGTCTACCTGAACAATAATTTTTTGGAGTGTTCCAGATACTGGAGAAGGAATTTCGGTATCGACTTTATCCGTAGAAACTTCTAGAAGCGGTTCATCCACATTGACGTGATCGCCTTCAGCTTTTAACCAACGAGTTACTGTTCCCTCGCTAACACTTTCGCCAAGTGCTGGCATCGTTACAGAAAATGTCATTATCTTCTCCTAGTGGTTATCCGTGTGCGTGAAGTGGTTTGCCGGCAAGTGCCATATGGGCCTCGCCCATAGCTTCTGAAAGTGTTGGGTGTGCATGAATCAATGGTGCAACATCACTAGCACGCGCCTCCCAGTTATAAATTAATTCAGCCTCTGCGAGCAATTCACCAACACGCGCGCCGACCATATGAATTCCCAAAACAGGACCATCTTTTTGAGCGACTAACTTTATGGAACCTGACGTGTTTAGAATTTGCGCTTTTCCATTTCCTGCTAAGTCATATGTCAGTTCAACAACATCATGGCCACGATTTTTTGCCTCTGCTGTAGTCAGACCAACGGATGCAACTTCTGGATCCGAATACGTGACGCGAGGAATTCCGTCGTAATTAATTGGACGAGGATTTAACCCTGCGATTTCCTCTGCGACTAAAATACCCTCTGCAAATCCAACGTGTGCTAGCTGTAAAGTTGGGATCAAGTCACCAACTGCCCAAATGCCTGGAATGTTTGTCCGGCACTTATCATCAACAAGCACATAGCCGCGATCCATTGTTATACCTTGTTCCTGGTATCCAATATTGTCTGAAACCGGTCCACGGCCAACGGCCACCATTAACAACTCTGCAGTTAATGACTTGCCGTCTTCTAGGGTAACTGTCACATCTTTTTTGTTCTTAACGGCCGATGCAAACCTAACGCCTAATTCAAGATTAATTCCGCGCTTGCGAAACGCTCGTTCAAGCTGCTTGCTTGAAGATTCGTCTTCAAGTGCGATCAATCTTGGCAGGCCTTCAACAATTGTTACTTCACTGCCAAATGATTTCCAAACTGAGGCGAATTCCGAACCAATGACTCCGCCGCCAAGAACAATCACACTTTTTGGAACATAGTTGAGTTTAGTTCCGTGATCGGAGGTAATAATTTTCTCTCCATCAATTTCCAATCCGGGAAGAGTCTTTGCGTAAGACCCAGTGGCAAGGACAATGTTCTTGCCGGTGTACTTAACTCCAGCTACTTCGACTGTGTCTTTAGAAACCAATTTTCCGTGACCTTCAACGAAAACTATGCCCCGCGACTTAACCAGACCGGAGAGTCCTTTATATAGCTTGTTGATAACGCCATCTTTGTAAGCGTTGACTCCATCCATGTCCATTCCGTTGAGAGTTGACTTCACGCCAAACTTTGAGCCTTCACGAGCACCATCGGCAATCTCTGCCGAATGTAGAAGTGCCTTAGTAGGGATGCATCCTCGGTGTAAACATGTACCGCCGACTTTGTCTGATTCGATTAATGCGACCGTTAGGCCAAGTTGTGCACCTCTTAGGGCCGCGGCGTAGCCGCCACTTCCACCACCAAGGATTACAAGATCGAATTGCGACACCGACGACTCCTCTCACCAACCAAAAACTTCACGAACTCTTAACTCATTACAGATTCACTAGTTCGCCCAATGCCTCGAGCTTGTCTAGTTTTACTTGAATCTCTAGGGCCTATCTTGCCCCACATTGGGTCAAAGTTCACAATGCAAGCAAGGCCAACTGAGATTAATCACTAACTTCTTTTGATAGAAGGGCTAACCCTGTTCAGCCAAGGTCACAAGTGTGCGAAAAGCCACCCCGGTGCCACCAACAGGTGTATAGCCGTGGGCCTTTCCTTCGTTGTAGGCAGGACCAGCAATGTCTAGGTGCAGCCACGGTTGTTCTGGAGCTACGAACTCTTTGAGAAAGAGCCCCGCAACTAACATTCCACCCATCCGATCACCGATATTTGCTAAATCTGCAACTGGTGAATCTAGTGATGCGCGAAGTTCTTCCGGTAATGGCATGGGCCAAAATTGCTCGCCACTAATAGCTGCACTATCTAAGAACGTATTACAAAACTCCTGGTTATTTGTCATTACAGCACTCGTGCGTGTTCCTAGCGCAACTACTTGAGCACCCGTTAGCGTTGCAACATCTACAATTCCATCCAATTTATTCTTTGATGACTGAGCTTTAACTAATGCATCGGCTAGAACTAACCGACCTTCTGCATCGGGATTGAGAACCTCGACAGTCTTTCCACCAAAAATCGTAATGATGTCACTTGGTCGAACCGCAGTGTCACTTGGCATGTTTTCTGCCAATGGTGCCCACATTTCTATTGCAACAGGAAGCTTGAGTTTTGCAATCGCCAAGACTGCAGCGCAGACAGCGGCAGCACCACTCATGTCAGACTTCATAGCCTCCATTCCTGACGCTGGTTTTAGAGCTAAGCCTCCTGTGTCAAAAGTGATTCCCTTTCCAATATATGAATATCGCTTCGACGGTTTGGTCTTTGGAGTGTAAGAAATATGGAGAAGTCGCGGGGGATTGGCAGAACCCTGACCTACTCCAACAATTCCACCAAAGCCCTGAGCCTTGAGCGCCTTCTCATCCCAAATTTGAAGTTTTAGTCCTGATTTAGCACCGCCTGCAGACTTAACTTCCTCTGAAACCTTTTTACAGAATTTATCTGGAGTTAAGTAGCTAGGAGGCATATTAATTAAGTCACGCACTAGGCCCGCATACTGTGCAATTGTCTCTGCGCGAGAAACAGCTAATTTGCCTTGAGCATTGTTACCTAGCTTTGAAAAGATCGTTATGTTTTTTATGGGATCTTTATGATTACTCTTTGTAGATCCTTTAAATGCAGTGAAGTTGTATGCCCCTAGAGCAGCACCTTCAGCAACAGCGGCAATCTCGTTGGTCTTTCTAGCAGGAAGTGAAAATGTGGCAGATGTGTTTCCATGTAATTCACGTGAAGCACTTCCGGCTGCTCGTCTTAAAGTCTCATGAGAATATGTGGCCGACTTTGCGCCAAGACCAGTAAAAACCATTAACCTCACAAGTGATCCTGGAATCTTGATAACTTCGTCAGCTTTTCCGGTTGCCCCCATGTCGGCTAACTGAGTGATGAGTTTTTTTGTATCTACCACCATGTCGCCAGACTCAATGGCCAGTCCACCCTTTGAATTAGTCGACGCTAATCCCAGTACTAAGACTTCGTCTTTGACCACGCCATCAGAGATTTTTATTCTGCTCATATCGGTAAGCCTAATAGAACTCTTGGTAGGTTTGCACAATGAACACTTCACCACTTAACGATAAACATCTAGCCCTTAAGGCCAAGATGGCAGATTTTGGTGGCTGGATGATGCCAATTGAATATCCTGGATTTGGAGTTCTGGCAGAACATGCTGCTGTCCGTGAAGCAGTAGGAATATTTGATGTTTCTCATCTTGGCAAAGCCTCCGTTGTGGGACCCAGAGCTTTGGATTTTTTAAACTCGATTCTTACAAATGATCTTCGCAAGATCGAAGATGGATCGGCTCAGTACACGCTTATGTGTGATGAAAATGGTGGGGTTGTGGATGATTTGATTGCATATCGAATCAACGAGAGTGATTTCTTTTTAATTCCAAATGCTTCAAATACAACAGAGGTTGTCAGAGTTCTTCAAGAAAATGCCCCTAAGGAAGTCACGGTAAAGAATTTACACAAAGAGTTTGCCGTGATCGCACTCCAAGGACCATTAGCTCCGAAGGTGCTGGAAAAACTTGGGACTAAATCGGACATGCAGTACATGTCTTTCTCAAAGGCAAAAATCGCAGAAGCGGATGTAATTGTCTGCAGGACTGGTTACACGGGAGAGTTGGGTTTTGAGATTGTGCCCAACGTTGACGATGCCAGCCTAGTTTGGGATTGCTTGGTTGATGCAATGAAGGAGTTTGATGGTGTCATATGTGGTCTTGGCGCAAGAGACACTCTTAGAACAGAGATGGGATACCCACTGCACGGACACGAGCTCTCACTTGAGATTTCTCCACTAGAAGCCAATGCATCGTGGGCGGTAGGTTGGAGCAAAAATGGATTCATGGGATCCAAGTTTCTACACAGTCAAAAGGATTCTGGCCCGCACTTTAAAAGTGTGGCACTGAAATCTCTAGATAGGAATATTCCACGCGCAGGTATGTCTGTTAAAAACATGGAGGGACAGTTAATTGGGGAAGTTACCAGTGGAACTTTCTCACCATCCTTGAAACACGGTATTGCTTTGGCTCGCGTAAAAAACGAGATAAGAACCGGGGATAAATTAGTGATAGATATTCGCGGCAGAGAGGGTCATGTTGAAGTAGTAAAACTTCCTTTTGTTACTTCAAATGTTCGTTGAGATTGATCTCGTTTTTGCGATGACTTCTATTTGATTTTTTCGCCGATTTTCACCGTTGGGTGAGGTGCACGCAGCTTTCTCATCTGCGTTGAACGCAGCCAGGCATACATACCTAATCCCTTGGTAGGTGCATCAGGGAACTTTTCAGCAACGATTTTGCGAATACGTCGTGAAAGAAAGAAACCATCGATTACTGCAAAGAGTAGAACTCCATACATGAGGGCTATCGCAGAAATTTGAACTGCGGCTACAGGAATGAGAGTTAAAATGAGTACAAGAAAAATTATTGGTAAAAAGTATTCGCCTGTAGATCGTCTGGAATCAACGTAATTTCGAACAAATCGACGAGCCGGTCCACGATCGCGAATAGGTAAAGCAGAGTCTTCGCCTCGCAAATATGCCGCGCGTTGGGCCAGGCGATTTTGTTTGGCTAGAGCTTTTGCTGCTTTCTTTTGTTCCTTGCCGACAATCGGCGACAGTGAAGATTGCTTTCTTTTGGACTCTGATTCCTTGCGCTTTGGAGTCGCGCGTCCTTTACCAGTTCCATCTACTCCTTGAGGTGTCATGGGGAAATTGTAGAGGGCTCTTAACCCAAGTTTGACTCGCTAGAGGGGGGTACGGGGAGTAGTATTGGGATATCAACATTTGGCACAGGGATCTTTAGCTTGGGAGAGAATAATGACAACTGAAACAACCACTACTACAGGTATTTTGTTAACTGATGTTGCCGCAGCCAAGGTATCGGCTCTACTTGCTCAAGAAGGTCGCGATGATTTGAACCTTCGAGTAGCAGTTCAGCCAGGTGGCTGTTCTGGGTTGAAGTACCAGTTGTATTTTGATGACCGAAACATGGATGGAGACATCGTCCGCGAGTTTGGTGCAGTTAAAGTCATCACAGACAAGATGAGTGATCCTTATCTTTCAGGTGCCACAATCGATTTTGTAGACACAATCGAAAAGCAGGGTTTTACGATCGATAATCCGAATGCAGCTGGGTCATGCGCATGCGGCGATTCTTTTAACTAAAAAAACCTAATACACATAAGATCCCAACATGAAAATTGGTGTTGCGGGCTCTGTTGGTATTGACCATCTGATGGTTTTTTCAGGCAAGTTCACCGACTCACTGGTTGAAGGTTCTTTAGAGAAAGTCTCTCTTTCCTTTCTTGTCGACAGCATGGATGTTCGACGTGGGGGATGCGCGGCAAACATTGCTTTTGGAATGGGAGTCTTAGGCCTTAATCCCATACTCATCGCAGCAGTTGGAAAAGATTGGGCAGATTACGATTCTTGGCTATCTCGTCATGGCGTGGATACATCGCAGGTACTAATCTCAACGACACTTCATACCGCCCATTTTGTTGTAACAACGGATCAGAGTTTGAACCAGATTGCATCGTTTTTTCCTGGTGCGATGAGTGAGGCAAGAAACATAGAACTGCCTCCCATTATGGACAGTGTTGGACGATTAGACATGATGGTCATTTCACCTGATGATCCAGCGGCGATGCTTAACCACTCAGATGTTTGTCGCCAGCTATCGATTCCATTTGCAGCCGATCCATCACAGCAGATGGCTCGAATGACTGGGGAAGAGATCAAGGCGCTAATTGAAGGAGCCACATACCTGTTTCTTAATGAATACGAATTGGCGCTTGCGATACAAAAAACCGGGTGGAGTGACCGAGAGATTCTTGAGAAAGTGAAGTATCGAATTGTCACACTGGGCTCTAAGGGAGCAAAAGTGGAGAGCACAGATGGTGAATTAGTCCATGTTGGTTGCCCTACCGAAAAATCAAAGAAGGATCCAACAGGAGTTGGAGACTCTTTCCGATCTGGATTCATTGCTGGACTATCGTGGGGAGTTTCCCATGAACGTTGCGCGCAGTTAGGGGCGATGATCGCTACCTATGTCATTGAAACATTGGGTACTCAGGAATATCGATTTACAAAGCCAGAATTTGTGGAGAGATTTGCTGAGGCCTATGGCCAAGAGGCTGCCAATGAAATTGCCCTGCACCTTAAATAAGGCCACCATCCTTAATAAACCCTGCTAGGTGTGAGGAGTGCCACCACTTACTGGATAGGGGCTCGTGCAACGCTTACGGCAAATACAAACTATCCTTAGCCCTATGCGATTTGGCCCTTTCACTTCACGCCTTAAAGGGCTTTTCTTAGTAGCTCCAATCATGTTCCTAACTGGTTGCTCACAAGTTTCTGGACTTGGTTTTGAAGAGGGCGTGACAAGTGTCAATGATCAGTCGCTGTCTTTGTGGCAGGGAGCATGGATTGCCGGCGGAGTTGTAGGAGTAATTACTCTTATTTTGATTTTATGGCCAGCAGTATTTCACCGTGGAAAAAAAGATGGGCCTGAGTTTCCTAAACAAACCCAGTACAACATTCCCGTTGAACTTGCTTACACAATCATTCCCTTTATCATCGTTGCAGTTCTATTTTTCTATACGGTGCAAAAGCAAAATGTGATTACAGAAAAAACTGACACTTATGCACACGAAATTATCGTCGAAGGTTTTCAATGGTCATGGCAATTTTCATATCCTGAAGCGGGACCAGAGGCGGTCGTAACTGGAACACCTGGGCAACCTCCAACTTTGGTGGTCCCGGTGGGTCAGCGCGTGAGATATACCCTGACTGCAAATGATGTTGTCCATGGATTTTGGGTTCCGGCCTTTATGATGCAAATGCAGAATTTACCTGGAGTCACAAACCGTATGGAATTTACTGCAAATAAGATTGGTGAGTACCCAGGCCGTTGCAATATCTTGTGCGGTCGCAATCACTCGCTTATGTTGTTTAAAGTCAAAGTTGTAACTCTGGATGAGTACAAAGCTTATCTAGAAACAATTAAGGGGAGCCAAGCATGACAACCTATGCCGAACGTCCGACCCTCACCCAGGCGCCATCCTTAAACTCTCCGAAAGGCAAGAGTTTTGTAAAGTGGATAACATCAACTGATCACAAGACCATTGGTTATCTCTATCTCTTTACTTCTTTTGCGTGGTTTTTGATTGGCGGAATATTAGCTCTGGCGCTGAGAGCCGAACTTGCTCGCCCTGGAATGCAGTTTTTAAGTAACGAGCAGTACAACCAAATTTTCACAATGCACGGGACCATCATGCTCTTGATGTTTGCTACGCCGCTTTTTGTTGGCTTTGCAAATGTGATCATGCCCTTGCAAATTGGAGCCGCCGACGTAGCATTTCCTCGCCTTAATATGCTTTCGTATTGGTTGTATTTGTTTGGCTCATTGATGGCCTTTGGTGGGTTCCTTTCACCTGGGGGAGCAGCCTCTTTTGGTTGGACCGTGTACGCACCTCTTTCTAATGCAACGTATTCACCGGGGATCGGTTCAGATCTTTGGCTTATAGGTCTTGCAATTAGTGGTGTTGGAACAATTCTCGGAGGCGTTAACTTCATTACAACGATTTTCACAATGCGCGCTCCTGGAATGACAATGTTTAGAATGTCCATCTTTTCTTGGAACGTTTTGCTTACTGCAATTCTTGTTCTACTTGCCTTCCCACCTTTAGCGGCGGCATTGCTTGGCTTAGAAGCAGATCGACTATACGGAACCAATCTGTTTAATCCAGAAAATGGTGGAGTGATGTTGTTCCAGCATCTTTTCTGGTTCTTCGGACACCCTGAGGTTTATATCTTGGCACTTCCATTCTTTGGAATTGTGACGGAGATTTTGCCAGTATTTAGCCGTAAACCAATTTTTGGTTATAAAGGCTTAATCGCTGCAACCATTGCAATTGCAGCTCTATCGGTCTCTGTCTGGGCTCACCACATGTTTGCATCAGGACAAGTTCTTCTTCCATTCTTCTCATTTATGACATTTTTGATCGGTGTTCCAACAGGAGTTAAGTTCTTTAACTGGATCGGAACAATGTGGCGAGGTCACGTAACTTTTGAAACTCCAATGTTGTGGGTCATGGGCTTTTTAGTCACATTCTTGTTTGGTGGAATTACAGGAATTATCTTGGCTTCTCCGCCTCTAGATTTTGCAGTCTCTGCAAGTTACTTCGTCGTGGCTCACTTCCACTATGTTCTCTTTGGAACGGTTGTATTTGCAATGTTTGCCGGTTTCTATTTCTGGTGGCCTAAATTTACTGGTCGTATGCTCAATGAAACTCTTGGAAAGATTCACTTCTGGACATTATTCATTGGCTTCCACTTAACCTTCCTTATTCAGCACTGGTTAGGAATCAAAGGATTCCCGCGACGCTATGCTGATTACTTAGCAACAGATGGTTTTACGTTTATGAACACTGTTTCAACAATCGGCTCCTTCCTTTTGGCGCTTTCGATGATTCCTTTTGCAATCAACATTTGGATTACCCAGAAGGCTCCACTTGTTGAGGTAGATGATCCATGGGGCTACGGTTCATCACTTGAGTGGGCCACATCATGTCCACCACCACGTCACAACTTCTTAACGATGCCTCGAATTTCAAGTGAGCGACCAGCCTTTGACCTTCACCATCCGCATATAAAGACAGAAGGGCATTAATCAATCATGAAGGCATCATGGAAACTCTTCGGTGGACTTAGTGTTTTCTACTTCTTACTAACTGTCGTCTATTGGTATGTCGGGGGCGAAGAAGTTGGAATAGCCGGGCTACTACTGTCCGGATGTTTAGCTGGCATGGTTGGTTTTTATGTGTGGTTTACACAAAAAAGAATTGGTGTAACTCTTCCTGAAGATAATTTAACTGCAGAGATTTCAGATGGCGCGGGCGAACTTGGTTTTTATAGCCCTCATTCATGGTGGCCTCTTCCGGTGGCACTTGCAGCCTGCACGATGGGTCTTGGTCTAATTATTGGATGGTGGCTAACTCTTATTGGTCTAGGTGCATTGGTAATCTCCGTTATTGGAATGGTTACCGAGTACGAGAAGCCACTAACTTCTAGTTAAAACCTGCAGTTTTAAGGTTTTCCTTGATCTCTCCTATAGCAGCGTTTATAAGTAACGATTGAGGTATCACAGATATGAGTCAGATTAGAGCGCAGATTCTTCCTTCAGAAATACCCAATACAGCAGCGGCCAGAATCACAATCGATGCTCCAGCTGAAAAGATTTTTGATTTACTAGCAAATCCAAGAGATCATCATTTATTTGATGGTTCGGGCACCGTAAAAAAGGCTATTTCAGCGCCAGATCGATTGTTTCTTGGAGCAACATTTTCAATGTCGATGAAGATTAAGTTGCCTTATCGAATCAAAAATACAGTTGTTGCTTTCGAAAATGACAAGAAGATTTCGTGGTGTCATTTAATGAAGTGGACATGGACATATGAGCTACAAGATTTGGGCAATGGTTCAACGCAAGTCACTGAATCATTCGATGCCAGCCAAATAGCCCCATTTGCCCGATGGTGGCTCAAAAAGTCAGGGGCGATGGCTCACAATCCAAAGTGGATGGCGAAGTCACTTGTTGCTCTAAAGGCAATCTGCGAGCGTTAGTGGTTTTCGATCTGCTTGAGATCATCAGCAGAGACTTTAGGAACAGCCTCTGCATTAGCTTTACTCAACCGTGCACGAAGCTTGTTCTTTAATGCACCAGCTCGTTTAACTCCACGGGCATCAACTGCCGGCAGATCCAAAGCTGGTAGCTGCTCATGTGAGGTTAGGATGAAAGCTTTTTCTGGAGAGATTGGCTCGTGAACTTCTACAAACTCACCGCTAGGCATACGCAGCAAGCGTCCTGTTTCACGTCCGTGCAGAACTAGTTCACGATCTGCTCTTTGAAGTGAAAGACATAATCTTTTCGTAATGATGAATGCAAGTGGAGGCAGTACCAATACTCCAATTCGAGTTCCCCACATGATTTGATTAATCGATAGATCAAAGTGAGTAGCGATCAAGTCATTTCCACCATTGATCAATGTGACAAGCATGAAGGTCAATGACATGGCACCTAAGGCAGTGCGATTAGGTGCGTTGCGTGGTCGATCCAGCAAGTGGTGCTCACGCTTGTCACCTGTTATCCAGCTTTCAATGAATGGATAAAGCGCCATTCCTGTGAACAAAATTCCTGGAATTATCAAACCTGGAATCAAAATGTTCCATGAGATTGTGTAACCAAAGAAATAAGTCTCGATAGGTGGAGCCATGCGCACTAAGCCATCGAGCCAACCCATATACCAGTCAGGCTGAGAGCCGGCAGAAATCTGTCCAGGATTGTATGGACCGTAAAGCCAAATCGGGTTAATCGATGCGACGGCGCCAAGAAACGCGGTTACACCAAAGACAATAAAGAAGAATCCACCGGCCTTGGCCATATACATAGGCATCAATGGATAACCAACAACGTTCTTTTCAGTTCTTCCTGGACCTGGATACTGTGTGTGCTTCTGGTACCAAACCAACATTAAGTGCACGGTAATTAAAGCTAAGAATGCCCCGGGCAATAAGAGGACGTGAACGATATAAATTCTCGGGATAAACAACTCCCCAGGGAAGACTCCACCAAAGGCAAAATATGAAAGATAGGAACCCACAACAGGAATAGCTTGAATTATTGCCTCTGCAATTCGAATACCTGTACCTGACAAAAGATCATCTGGAAGTGAGTATCCAAGGAAGCCTTCGACAATTCCTAGAGTCAACAGCCCGATACCGATAATCCAGTTTCCTTCGCGAGGCTTACGGAATGCTCCGGTAAAGAAGACTCGAAGTAAGTGGGCAACAATTGCGGCCATAAAGATAAGAGCTGCCCAGTGATGAATTTGGCGCATGAGCAAACCACCGCGAACTTCAAATGAGATGTGCAGCGCAGACGCATAGGCTGCAGACATCTTGACACCCTCTAATGGTTGGTAATCGCCTTCATAGACAACTTCGCGCATTGATGGGTCAAACCAAAAAGTAAGAAATGTTCCAGATAGCAGCAAAATAACAAACGAGTAGAGTGCCACTTCACCAAGCAAGAATGACCAGTGATCCGGAAAGACTTTCTTCAGGCTCTTTTTTAAGAACGCAGCAGCGCCAGTTCTTTCGTCAACATAATTGGCAACTTGGCCTAACTTTGCTTCGACTGTCATTATTTTTCACGCCCCCAGAAACTAGGTCCTACTGGTTCAGAAAATGGTTTACGAGCAACGAGGTAGCCCTCACTGTCCACTGTGATATCTAACTGCGGAAGTGGTCTGGCCGCAGGTCCAAATATCACCTTGGCGGCGCGAGTTACATCAAATGTTGATTGGTGGCACGGACACAACAGGTGCTTGGTTGTTTGTTCATACAAGGCAACCGCGCAGCCCATATGAGAACAAATCTTTGAAAAGGCGATGATGCCTTCGTGCGTCATTGCAAGGCGATCTGGCTCCAAGTTGAACTCAGAAGGGCGAAGACGAATCAGCAAAAGAGCATCTTTTGCAATGTCATCTAAATGGCGATCTTTAGGATTGGCAAACTCTGGCATCACTTGAGCTACAGAACCAACTTCTAAATCAGAGGCCTTAATGCGTCGATCGCCAGGATCGGTTACTAGATATGTTCCAGATTTCCAATTAGTCATTTTTTGTTCTGGCCCAGGCAAAGGACCAAGATCGCGTAGAAGCAAAATAGGTGAGATCGCTGAAAGACCAAGTGCGGCGCCTAGAGATCTTTTGATTAGAGAGCGACGACCAAGACCCGAGTTTGCTGCACCTTCTTTTACTGTGTCAACAAAATCTTTTCGATCTTCTTCGGGTGAGCGAAATTCATGACGCTGCATTACAACTTCGTGATCTGGCATTAATGTCTTAGCCCAGTGAATAGCGCCAAGGCCAATAAAAAATAATGAGATAGCCATTCCTAAACCAAGACCTAGCTGGTGAGCATTTTGATTGCCCATGATAGGAATGAAAATAAAGATGTCATCCGGGATAAAAACGTAAGAAACTACAAGCAAAACAGTTCCTAATGCAGATATACCAAACATTGCTGCAACTTGGCGCTCTGCGCGATCGGCAGCCTTTGGATCGGTATCGGATTTGCGATAAACGTGTTCTGGAAGACCAGGATCCTTAATTGGTTCTAGTTGATTGCTCATTTTTTACTTCGCCTTCGTGGCTAGCCAGACGGCCACCCCGATAAGTAAACCAAGACCCAATGTCCAAGCAAGTAGTCCTTCTGTTACTGGACCTACTCGTCCCAATGAAGCTCCACCAAGATTTGGTTCTGCCTCTGCTGATTTAATCCACTTGATAATTGAGAGTTTTTCTTCTGGTGTGATTGTCTTGTCATTAAAGACTGGCATTGCCTGTGGCCCAGTAACCATCGCTTCATAAATATGTTTAGGCAATACGCCCATCACTGTTGGCGCATATTTTCCTTGTGTAAGAGCTCCACCTTGTCCGGCGAAGTTGTGGCACATCGCGCAGTTGTTTCTAAAAAGTTCGCCACCTTCTGCAGTACTTCCATCTCTTTCAAAATTAAGTAGTTCCATACCTGGAATTTCTGGGCCAGGGGCAAGGGATGCAACATAGGCAGCTAATGCAGCAACTTCTTCTTCAGTGTAGACAGGTGCTTTTCTCATAGCCTGTGTGCTCATATCGGCCATAGGCATGCGTCCTGTGCCAACTTGGAAATCAACTGATGCAGCGCCGACACCAATTAAAGATGGAGCAATAGAAACACCTTCTGCATTAAGTCCATGGCAAGAAGAGCAACCCTTTAAGAAAATCTGTCGACCTTCTTCGATCAAGGTTGAACGCTCGACAGCATTTGTCTCGTTTGCAGTAGTAGCACTTGCAACGCTAAATGTTCCGCCGATGCCCAGTAAGGCAATAATCAACAGGAGAGGTGCTGCTGCCTTGTGGCGGCGAAAGCGTGATAAACGTTTCACAGTTTTCCTTTGCTACTTAATGAGATAGATCGCTGAGAAAAGTGCGATCCATACAACGTCGACGAAGTGCCAGTAATAAGAAACAACAATTGCAGTAGTTGCCTGTTGACTTGTAAATCTACGAGCTTTTGCAACGCGAACCATCACAATCAAGAATGCAATTAATCCACCGATTACGTGCAGGCCGTGGAATCCAGTGGTGACATAGAAAACTGAACCAAAGGCATTTGAGGACAAGGTCAATCCTTCGCTGACCAAAACAGCGTATTCATAGACTTGACCAGCTACGAAATATGCACCCATGACAACAGTTAGGGCAAACCATTCCCTCATTCCCCATTTACTGATTTGAAAGATTGTTCCCGTTCTGCGATTTTGAAAGCGCTCTGCGGCGAAAACACCAAACTGACATGTGACAGAAGACAAAACTAGGATTGTTGTATTGAAAGCTGCAAAAGGTATGTCTAAAAGTACGGTTGATTCGCTCCAGATACTTGGCCCTTGCACTGCCCGAATTGTGAAGTACATTGCAAAGAGAGCGGCAAAAAACATTAACTCACTTGAGAGCCAGACGATCGTTCCAACTGCTACGGCATTGGGACGCGTGATCTTATGATGGTCAACGTTGCTGGTCATAGGGGAGATTATTCCCGAAAATACTGCTCCCGTCTGCCTGGCTACCCCTCAAACCCCATCGTTTTGAAGGTCGATTGCGTGAAACCGATCACCTTAATCGGAGCATTTTTTGGTTCTATAAATGGGCAAAACAAGGTGAGTCTGGCAATAGACTTTTGCCTATGGCTGACACAAAAAAACAGATCATCGTCTATTCAGATGATTCCTCTGTTCGCGCCGCTGTAATTTCTGCACTAGGAAAACGCGCAGCTAAAGACCTTCCAGAACATGAATTCCACGAGTTTGCTACCGCGCCAGCCTTAAGGGCCTATGTGGATACCAAAAATCTCTCAGGAGGCTTTAGAGCAGATCTATTCATACTTGATGGAGAGACTTCACCAGAAGGAGGTTTGGGAGTAGCCCGACAACTCAAAGATGAAGTATTTAACTGTCCGCCAGTTTTGGTGATTACGGGCAGACAAGAAGATTCTTGGCTTGCTGCATGGTCCATGGCCGAGGCATCTGTAGTCCACCCAATTGATCCATTCACACTTGCAAAAACGGCGGCAGAGTTACTGCGTGGAGCAGCGCCAGCGACTGCTTAACTTAAATGATGAGTCAGAATCTGTGGCACGAGTATTTAGGTGAACTAGATTCTGGCCGAGATTTATCAGTTGAAGCTATTCAATGGTGCATGAATGAAATTCTCACTGGCCAAGCCTCAGATGAACAAATCAAAAGCTTTCTTCTTTCATTAAAATCTAAAGGCGAAACTGCTCAGGAAATAGGAGCATTGGTCTCACAGATGTATCGGTATTCCAGTCCTATCTCCATTACAGAAAGGGCGGTCGATACTGTTGGCACGGGTGGCGATGGCGCGAATACAATAAACATTTCAACAACTGCGGCGATTATCGCAGCTGCTGCTGGCGTTAAAGTGATTAAGCATGGAAATCGTGCCGCATCGTCAAAATCTGGATCGGCGGATCTGCTTGAAAGTCTGGGGATCACAATAAATCTAGATGGTAAAGGCGTTGCGGCAACCTTTGAACAACTCGGTATTGGTTTTTGTTTTGCACCGATTTTTCATCCCGCCATGCGCTTTGCCGCTAATGCAAGAAAAGAGTTGGGTGTTCCAACTGTTTTTAACATTTTGGGTCCCTTAGCTAATCCGGCCTCACCAAAGGCGGCTGCAATTGGGGTATCCAATGAAAAAATGATGCCAGTAATGGCCAAAGTGCTCCTCGAAAAAGGCGTTGACGGTTTTGTATTTAGGGGAGATGATGGAATAGACGAGATTACCTTGGCTTCGACAACCACAATTTCCACGCTTTCTAATCAGAACATCTCAACTGAAAAAATAGATCCAAAAGATTTTGGAATTTCACGCTCGCCAATTTCAGATCTTCGAGGGGGCGATAGTTCCCACAATGCCAGTATCACAATGGCAATTTTTGAAGGTGAGGCAGGAGCGCCCCGAGATGCCGTCCTACTTAACGCCGCCGCTGCAATCGCAGCATATGAAGGGCGTTCTGACATTAATGTTAAGGAAAGAATTGAATTAGGTCTATTAAGAGCTGCAGAGGCCGTTGATTCTGGCGCGGCAAAGAATTTAGTTAAGCAATGGGCCTTACTCAGTAAACAATTAGCGTGAGCAGTACTCTCAACGCATGGCAATAACAGGTGCACCTACGGGTTGGATAAATGATTGGGCTGCGGCAGGGCATGGTGAAAATTCAAGAATCGGGATCATTTTGGTTCACGGCTTTACAGGTTCGCCAGCATCCATGCGCCCATGGGGAGAATTCTTAAATTCAAAGGGCTACACCGTAAGAGTTCCATTGTTGCCGGGACATGGAACCAAGGTTGAAGATTTGAATACAGTGAAGTGGCAAGAGTGGCCAGCAAAAGTCATCTTTGAAATAGAACAAATCTCACAATCCTGCGACAGAATATTTCTGATTGGACTTTCAATGGGTGGGGGCACAATTCTAAATGTCGCCGCATCTATGGCTAATGAAGACTCCAACCATAAAAACATAGTCGGAATCATTTTGGTAAATCCTATGATTCATGTTCGCGGCGTTCCGGCAGAGTTGGCCTACTTTTTATCCAGGTTCCAACGTCTTCGCAAAAGTGTTGGAGATGACATTAAGCGACCCGGAATCACAGAATGGGGCTATGACGCACTACCTACCCGGGGCGTGCATCAACTCCTAAGAATGCTTCGGATTACAAGGCGTAATTTACCTTCAATAAAAATACCTCTTCAACTTTTTCACTCAGTATCTGACCATACGCTTCCTGTAAGCAATACAGAGATAGTCTTGAAGGAGATTGGGTCAGTAGAAAAGAATCGAATTGAACTTATGAATAGTTACCATGTGGCAACTATGGATTACGACCAGGAATTAATCTTCCATAACTCATTGACTTTCATAGAAAGTCTCACAAGCAAACAAAACTAGTCATTGGATTGAGATTTAGTGTGCAAATCTCATGCCTTTCACGAACAAGGAGAAACTGAGAAACTACAGATCTCCGGAAATGATTAAATCTGAAAGTGGAAAACGCTCACGCGGTAGGACTTCTCGCTCCCTTGCTTGTCCCTCCGGAAGGTTTTCTGCCGGCCCCTGTCGACCAATTGCCAGAACTACAATGCAATCACGCTGCCCGGAAATATCAAATGTCTTGTTCATTTTCTCTTTATCAAAACCGATCATCTGGTGAACAATAAAACCTCGATGGTGAGCTTCGATAGTAAGTTGTGAAACAGCCAACCCTGTGTCAAATAACGCTATTGGCGGGTAGATATGACCTTCAGTCTTTTGTTCAACGATAACTGCTACCAACGCGGAAGCATTTGGGGCCCACACTTGATTGAACCCTGAAATCGCCTCGCATATTTTTTGAAAAGTTTCATCTCCCCGCCTTGAAATGATAAATCTCCAAGGCTGAAAGTTGTATGAGGAAGCAGCCCATCTGGCTGCTTCTAAAAGCGCTGTCATATCTTCGGTCGAAATTAAAGCTGTGGGATCAAAGGATCGAGGGCTCCAGCGCTCGGTGAGAATTGGATGTATCGGTACTGATGTTTCGGCTTTTTTCTGCATATCCAAACTCTATTCCAATTCAGCGATGGCCACTCTAGTTAAACCAGCGAATCATTCCAATTACTCCAGCCGTTGCGTAGAAAAATTGAAGAAAGAGAATTCCATTGTGTCCGCTGATTTTTGCCCAAATTCCAATAAGTACGGAGGAGCTCAATAGAAGGGTAAATCCAATAAACTCAGCCCCGATGTTTGCTGCAATAAGCATTGAGTAAACAATTGCAGTGACAACTCCACTCCACTCTAAAACCTTTGCTCGTGTCATGGCTGCCTCATTTCGATTGAATTTATTTACTGGAAAACTACTTTTTTGTGGATTCTAATTACCGTAGATCTCTTGGGGTTACAACAATCTCCTCTGTATCAATTCTATGTGCTTGGAAGGAGTTCACAGGTGAGTCACTTGGATAGCCGATCGCAATGCCACAAAGCAATCGGTAGTCCTTAGAAATATCAAATTCTTTTCGCACTACATCATCCCAAATTGCCACGGCGCCCTGTGCGCAGGTACCAAGTCCGTGAGAATGGGCCGAAAGCATCAAATTCGACATCATCAATCCAGCATCTGATGCGGCATAAATATGAAGGCTCTTGTGCACGTAGACAAACATTTCAACGGGAGCGCCAAAAAAGGAATAGTTCTTTGCCCACTGTTGATCACGTGCAGCTCGGTCGCCTCGCTTTACTCCAAAAAGTTCATAGAGTTCCCTACCAACTCTTTCAGATCGCGGCTTAAGTTCTGCCGGATATGGTTTTGCGATACTTCGATTACTCGTTGGCAGTCCATAACGAGAGTAGAGAATTCGAAGCTTATGGATAAAACCTTTACGCAGAATTCGTGAGAGAACAGCCCATCGGGATAAGAACTCTGAACTTATCCGATCGCGGGTTTGTCCAGTTGCTACAGCAATCTTGAAAGGTCGAGTGTTGGACCAACTTGCGGCAGTTAAAGAGTCTTTTAAAATCTGATCAAGAATTTCTTGGGGGACAGGAGTAGATAGAAAATCTCGAGTACTTCTTCGAGAGGCCAGAAACTTCGAGAAATCTTCTGGGTTAATTGCAAAACGTGGATTATTCACAGGGTAAGCCTAGCGAGAAAGTTTGATACTGATTGGAAATCAACTAAAAACTATAGAAAACCAGATATGTCGAAAGAGTGAACATAATTGCCGCAACGATTAGATCTAGAATTTTCCAGAAAATTACCTTCACCATAAATCGAGCAGCCATTTTGGAACCAAATCCGATGAAGAAAAACCAAAGAAAACTGGCCACCATGGCACCTGAGGAGAAAAGCCATTTCTCAGATGGAAATTGATTAGCGATACTGCCCAAGAAAATGACAGTGTCAAGGTAAACATGGGGATTAAGGAAAGTCAGTCCAAGAACTGTAAGGATAGTTTTCTTCCTGGAAACTATTGCGCCTTGCTCTAAAGTTAAAGAGTTATGTTTAAATGCTGATCGCAAAGATTTGATACCAAAAAAAGCTAAATAGGTAACTCCAAACCAGCGGACAACTTCTAGTACTTGTGGAGCCGATTCAATCGCCTTGCCTAAACCTGCTGTACCAGCTGCGATTAACAAGGCATCTGAAACAGCACACAACAGGACGACGATGAGTACATGTTGGCGTTGAAGACCCTGCCTGATAACGAATGCGTTCTGGGCACCAATTGCGATTATCAGAGCCAAACCAGAGGCAACACCAGAGGAAAACGCAATCATGAACGCAGACTGTACATTAAGAAGCGAATGAGACGGTGGACGATACTGGGATCGAACCAGTGACCCCCACAATGTCAATGTGGTGCTCTACCGCTGAGCCAATCGTCCTCGGTGGTCAAACTATACAACAGGGGATTTAAATCAGATAGCCAGAATGTGTTTGCTCATCGCGCGAAATCATCTTCGATACGCTCAATATCATCTTCTCCAAAGTATGTCCCAGTTTGTATCTCGATAAAAATCAATTCCTTCTCGCCAGTATTTCCAATTCGGTGAAGTTCTCCAATTGCAACATCGACTGTTTCACCTGGTTGTTTTGTAAATGTTTTCCCATCAAGAACAACAGTGGCAGTGCCAGAAACAATGAACCAGTGTTCAGCACGTTTTTGATGTCTTTGATATGAAAGTCTGGCTCCAGGATTTACATAGATGCATTTAATTTTATGCACGGAGCTCTCTTGAAGAATCTCATAGCGACCCCATGGTCTTCTCGATTCATCAGACAAGGTGTTCACCTCAGTTCTCATCCTTAAGATCTTGCGATCATTTCTTCGTAGATAGTGGAGGTCGGGACGGGATTTGAACCCGTGTAGAGGGATTTGCAGTCCCTTGCCTCGCCTCTCGGCCACCCGACCATAGAAAAATCGCTGGCGAACAAAAATTTATGGAAATTTTTGTCTGAGGTGCGATTATCAGAGCGGACGACCGGGTTCGAACCGGCGACCTGAACCTTGGCAAGGTTCCGCGCTACCAACTGCGCTACGTCCGCGAGGAAGTTAAATCTATCGCAGGAGGCCCCTAAGCGCCAAAGTGAGAAGCATTGGTTAGCGTTCTCCTGTGTCCACTTCACATGACGATGCCTTCTTCTGGATGGGAGGGCTTCTAGCCACAAACCTTCTGGAGATTTCAAAAGATCCATCATGTTTAGGCGATGGGGGGTTTTGGGCAGTTAGTTCAACATTTGAAGGTGATTTTATTGCAGCAAAATTTGCAACAGTTGAGAAGAAAAATTTCCCAGATCAACCATGGCAATCATTGCAATCCTCATGGACAAGTTCGTTGAGCAAAGACGAGTACATAAATTACGTTGAACGTATCAGGGACTCAATTTCGGATGGTTGGGTGTATCAAGTAAATGCTTGTCGAATTCTTTCTAACAGTAGCGATGTGAAGACACTTGCCGGCTTGTTCAGTAAAATTTTGCAAGAAAATCCTTCACCGCTAGCAAGCTACCTACAAATTCCTGGATTAAACATTGCTTCGGCCTCACCAGAGCTTTTCCTTTCGCGTGATGGAGATGCGATCAAAACTTCACCCATTAAAGGAACACAGGAACCAAACAAAGGCAGTTTCGGGCAAAAAGATCGCGCCGAAAACATAATGATCGTGGATCTTATGCGCAATGACCTGGGGCAGATTTGTAAAAGTGGAAGCATTCAAGTTCCCCGATTGTTATCTAGCGAAAATCATCCAGGTTTGACACATCTTGTATCGGATATTCATGGAACGTTGAGAGAAGAAATTGCATGGAGTGAAATATTTCACCTACTCTCCCCGGCAGGTTCTATAAGTGGTGCTCCTAAATCTTCGGCAACGCAGGTGATAAAAGAAAATGAAGGGGTGCGCGGTCCGTATTGCGGTGTATTGGGTTGGGTTCAATCAGATAGAGCTGAGTTATCGGTAGCTATAAGAATTTTCTGGAAAGACAACGGAATACATTTTGGAACTGGCGCCGGAATTACTTGGTCGAGCAAAGCACT
Source organism: Actinomycetota bacterium (assembly GCA_009704505.1). GTDB lineage: Bacteria > Actinomycetota > Actinomycetes > Nanopelagicales > Nanopelagicaceae > Planktophila. Next base: position 88,506 of record WLEB01000002.1, read on the forward strand.
TGATGAATGGAACGAAACGGTGTTAAAGGCAGATCGCCTGATTAAGATCGCCGGAGGTATTCTTTCGTGAAAGTTATTTATAACGGCAATCTTCTAGATCGCAGCCAAACCCCATGTAGTGAACAGGGGTGGCTGCCTGGAGAAGGAATTTTTGAAACCATCAAAACTGTTGATTCCAAGCCGTGGGCATTTTCACGCCACATGCGAAGAGCGGTAACAAGTGCTCCTTTAGCAGGTGCAACAATTCCCACAGAAGAGCAGTTGCGGGCCGGTGTTGAACAATTACTCAACCAACAAATTTATGACCGCGGGATGTTGCGTTTATCCTTTAGCAGCAATGGGGATTGGTTGGCTGTTCATATTGCTTATTCTGAGTTGATTAAAGCTGCAAGAGTGATGACACATACAGTGCGAATTTCTACATCAGGAACTCAGGTGAAGAGATTTCCATACGAGCACCGATTAGCAATTGTAAAAACAGCTCAGAGTATGGGTTTTGATGAAGCAGTTGTTCTAAATGAACACAACAAGATTAGCGAAGCTGCAGTGAGTAATCTTCTCCTGAAAATTAACGGTCAGTGGATTACTCCGCCTTTAACTGATGGGGCACTTCCTGGGGTAGTGCGCGCCCTTGTATTAGAAAATTGTGATGTCAGCGTGCGCAGCATCGATATTTCAGTAATGCATGAAATTGAATCTGCCTTTCTTATCGGCAGCCTTCGCATTGCGCAGTCAATAGACTCCATCGATTCACGGCCTTTGCTACAAAGTTCTGATTTCCAGTGTGAAATTCATGCGATGGCCCTTAGGACTTCGGTAGGCTAATCACATGTCTACGATTTCAATTACCGTTGATGGCGCTTCGGTAACCATAGAAGCCGATCAACGGCCAACTCATATTTTTGCAGAGAACAAAGAAATCGTAGTTGTGCGCGTCAACGGGGTTCTAAAGGATTTGTGGACTGAACTCTCTAATGGAGATGTCATCGAGAGTGTCTCAATTTCTTCGGAAGACGGTCTTGCAGTTCTTCGACATTCCACTGCTCACGTTATGGCACAAGCAGTACAGGAAGTTTTTGCCAATACAAAGTTAGGTATTGGCCCTCCGATAAAGGATGGCTTTTACTATGACTTTGATCTTAAAGAGAATTTTAATCCTGATGATCTAATCAAGATCGAAGCAGCGATGAGAAAGATCATTAAAGAGGGTCAACGGTTTCGTCGTCGGGTTACTACCGAAGCAGATGCGTTGGCCGAACTAGCCCATGAGCCATATAAATGTGAACTTATTGGCATTAAGGGTCCAGCTGGGGAAGAAGCATCGGTTGAAGTCGGTGGTGCTGAGTTAACTATCTATGACAATTTAGGTAGAGATGGAAATCCGGTGTGGAGTGATCTTTGTAGAGGACCACATTTACCATCAACTAAGTTGATTCCAGCTTTTAAACTGATGCGCACGGCTGCTGCCTACTGGCGAGGTTCAGAGAAAAACCCAATGCTTCAACGCATTTACGGAACTGCGTGGCCATCTGTTGATCAACTCAATGCGTATCTGGAGTTATTGGCAGAAGCGGAGAAGCGAGATCATCGACGATTGGGAAATGAACTCGATCTATTTTCCTTTCCAGAGGAGATTGGTTCTGGTTTAGCTGTATTTCATCCAAAGGGCGGAATCATCAGGCGCGCTATGGAGGATTACTCACGACTTAGACATGAAGAAGAAGGCTATGACTTTGTATATTCACCACATTTAACAAAGGCTGCCTTATTTGAAACATCCGGTCACTTGCAGTGGTATGCCGATGGAATGTATCCACCAATGATTTTGGATGAAGAACATAATCCAGATGGAACAATTAAGCGGGCCGGCCAGCAATATTTTATGAAGCCGATGAACTGTCCTTTTCATAATCTCATTTATAAGGCCAGAGGGCGTTCTTACCGAGAACTTCCATTGAGGTTGTTTGAATTTGGAACTGTATATCGCTATGAAAAGTCAGGCGTTCTGCATGGCATCACTCGCGCACGAGGCTTTACTCAAGATGACGCACATATTTACTGCACAAAGGAGCAGATGGTAGGAGAGTTAGATTCACTTCTTACATTCGTGCTTAATCTCTTGCGTGATTATGGTCTGACAGATTTTTATCTAGAGCTTTCCACTAAGAACCCTGAAAAGTCAGTGGGTGAAGAATCCGATTGGATCGAAGCAACTGAAGCCTTGCGCAAGGCTGCAACTGCTCAGAATTTAGAGTTAATTCTCGATGAAGGTGGCGCTGCTTTTTATGGCCCAAAAATTTCAGTTCAAGCAAAGGATGCGATTGGTCGTACGTGGCAGATGTCTACGATTCAAGTTGATTTCCAATTGCCGCAAAGATTTGAACTTGAGTACTCAGCAAGTGATGGAACTAGACAACGCCCTGTAATGATTCACCGAGCATTATTTGGCTCTATTGAAAGATTCTTTGGCGTTTTAACAGAGCATTACAGCGGCGCTTTTCCACCATGGCTTGCTCCAGTACAGGTTATGGGTATTCCTGTTGCAGACAGCTTTGCTGACTATCTGGGTGGTGTTATTCAAACTATGCGCAAAGCAGGAATTAGGGCAGAGCTAGACGCCTCTGATGATCGCATGCAGAAAAAGGTTCGTAATGCGCAGATGCAGAAGATTCCATTCATGGTCATTGCCGGTGAAGAAGATCAAGTTGCCGGAGCTGTCTCGTTTCGATACAGAAATGGTGAGCAAAAAAATGGAATTCCAATCGCTGATGCGATTGCAGAAATAAATAAAGCAATCAAAGAACGCACGCAGGTTTAAATCAATGAGCAATGAGATAT
>WLEB01000020.1 GCA_009704505.1 Actinomycetota bacterium
GGCAATGATGCAGAAGTTACGAATCTGCGCCGGATTTGTAGATGCTGGTTGCGGAGCCTTAGCAAGTGAAATTGCAGGCATGAACCTAGCCTCGCTTTATAAAGAGAAGTGAATTAACGTGCGCCGGCTTTGGCAGCTGCCTTAGCCATAGAAGACTTTTTATTTGCAGCAGAGTTCTTGTGAAGAACTCCCTTTTGCACAGCAACATCAAGAGATTTAGAAGCAGCGCGAAGTTCTGTTGTGATCGCATTGGCATCACCAGCAGTTAGCGCTTCGCGAAACTTGCGAGCAGCGGTCTTGATAGATGAGCTCACAGACTTATTACGAAGACGTGCCTTCTCGTTTGTCTTGATGCGCTTGATCTGAGACTTGATATTTGCCACTGCGTACTTCTCCGAACGTTAGAGGTGCTCTTGAATGAAGCCTAAGGGTACCCATTTGAGCGCATTGGCTCAAATCGGGGTTGGATTTATGCGGTGATAATCCCTGATGAGGATGCACGACGGCGCTTGCGACCTTTGGGGGCTGCATCGGTATTGGAATTGGCCGAATCACCACTTTGATTCTCTTCATCCTTTGAATCATTAACTTCCTGTGAATCTGACTGATTCAAACTCTCATGATATTCATGGGCGGTTGCATCTACTTCATCTGCATCTTCATGACGAGATGATGGAGTATCAAGTTGAGGCATTGGTGCCTTCATCTTTACAGGCTCCATATGAATATGAATTCCGCGTCCAGCACATGAATCACATGTCGTTGAGAATGCCTCGATTAACCCTTGACCAACGCGCTTACGTGTCATCTGAACAAGGCCAAGTGAAGTAACTTCTGCGACTTGATGCTTAGTGCGATCTCTACCAAGACATTCAACGAGTCGACGAAGGACTGCTTCACGGTTTGATTCCAAAATCATATCGATAAAGTCGATAACAACGATTCCACCTAAGTCACGAAGGCGAAGCTGACGGGCGATTTCCTCTGCAGCTTCCAAGTTGTTCTTGGTAACAGTCTCTTCAAGGTTTCCACCCTTACCAATGAATTTACCGGTGTTCACATCGATAACAATCATTGCCTCGGTTCGATCAATAACTAATGAACCACCAGAGGGTAGATAGACCTTGCGATCAAATGCCTTTGCTAGCTGTTCTTCTACTCTAAAGTCTGCGAAGAGATCTCCGCTTCCTGTGTACTTTTCAATTTTTGTAGTCAACTCTGGAGCAATAAAGCCCAAGTAGTTTGTAACTTCATCCCAAGCTGTTGATCCTTGAACAGTTAACTTTCGGAAATCTTCATTGAAAATATCTCGAATTACGCGCACTGCAAGATCTGGCTCTTGATACAAAGCGGCAGGTGGATGAAAGTTTGGATTCTGACTCTTTGCGTTGATGTCTTCCCATTGAGCCTTAAGGCGAGCAACATCGTTTGTTAAGTCTTCTTCGCTAACTCCTTCGGCGGCTGTACGAACAATGACGCCAGCTTCTTCAGGAATTAAACTCTTCAAAATCGACTTTAAACGTGAGCGCTCTTCTTCGGGCAAACGTTTTGAAATTCCAGACATTCCTCCACCTGGAACATAGACAACATAGCGACCAGGCAATGAAATCTGACTAGTTAGACGAGCACCTTTTTGGCCAATGGGATCTTTTGTCACCTGAACCAAAACTGGTTGACCAGTTTTCAAAACTGTTTCAATTTTTCGTGGTGCGGACTCAGAAATTCCTGCCGCATCCCAGTTGACTTCACCGGCATAAAGAACGGCGTTTCGACCCTTACCAATATCTACGAAAGCTGCTTCCATTGATGGAAGTACGTTTTGAACTCGACCAAGATAGACGTTACCAACATATGAAACGTTGCTATTTCTATTTACATAGTGCTCAACCATGACGCCATCTTCAATGACTGCAATCTGGGTGCGATCTGCGATCTGGCGAACCAACATTTCACGATCAACATTTTCACGTCGAGCTAAGAAATCACCATCGGTAATAATTGTTGGACGCTTGCGATATGGCTCACGATACTCACTGCGACCACCACGGTCATTGCGATCTCCGCGGTCGTTACGGTCGCGACGATTGCGGTTGCGATCATTGCGCTCTGCTCTAGCAGGACGCTCAACTCGTTCGCGTTTTTCACGAACCTTAACAACTGTGATTACGCCATCTTCTTCAACAGTTTCACCTGCAACGACATCATCACCAGTTGCACGACGGCGACGGCGACGGCGATGTGTTCCACCTTCGGATGTCTCATCTGCAGATGAATCATCAGATACTGCTTCATCAGTATTTACGCCATCTGTTGAACCTGGCTTGCGACGGCCACGTCCACCACGACGGCGACGCTTATTACGATTTCCACGATCTTCACTGTCATCATGTGCGGCTACAGCTTTATTTGTGACGCCATCTTTTTTAGATGCATCAGAGGCAGTATCGCCGTCATCAGTTTTTTTGCGAGCTTTACTTGCTGCAGCAGGTTTAATTGGTGCAGCCTGAAAAACTGGAACCGGTACTGATTTTTTACGGGTAGCTTTCTTTAAATCTGTCGCATCACTTTCAGGCGCAGCAGATACCCCTTTTGAACTTACTTTTTTAACCGCACGCTTGCGCGGTGTTTTAGGCTCAATAGCCATGTCACCAAATCCTCTATGCGCCAAATGACGCTACTTGTATTCTTAAAAAATCCTTGTGGGTTTTCCGTACCGTTCGCGCTAGGCGTGTGTCGCGAGTGATCGCGCGCCGCGCTGAACTAGTGGTTTAAGTATGACAGAACCAGCTCTTTTTACCAATTTACCCGCGCAAACGAGCGTGAACATTCTGCAGTAAGCCAAAGCCAATCAAGGTGGCAAACATTGATGATCCACCATAAGAAATAAAAGGCAGAGGAACCCCAGTCATAGGCATCATTCCTAAGGTCATGCCTATATTTTCAAACATCTGAAAAGCAAACCAAGCGATCACGCCCGTACACACCAACCGCCCAAAAGGGTCGTTGGTTCTTCGCGCAATTGAAAAAGCTCTCATCAATAAAATCAAATATAAAATCAAAATACTTCCACTACCTACAAAACCTAACTGCTCCCCTGCTACTGTAAAAATAAAGTCAGTCTGTTGTTCTGGTACAAATCGACCACTTGTTTGTGGGCCATTAAACAAACCAGTTCCAAGTAACCCGCCAGATCCGACAGTGATTCTGGCTTGGCGAAGTTGATAACCAGAGCCTTGTGTGTCTGCATTGGGATCTACAAATGTCTGTAATCTCTTGACCTGATACTCACTAACAATGCCAGCCTGGACTGCAATAAATCCACCGCTAACTGCAAGAAGCAAAAGTCCAACTACCCATTTACTGGACGCTCCTGACACTGCAATCATCGTTACAACTGATGCCGAAATAATCAGAATTGTCCCCATGTCGGGCTGAAGAACTATCAGTAAAACTGGAAGAGCTGCTACACCCAGTGATTGAAGAACATTTCTATTAGAAGGTTTATCACTGTCATGAGAGCGCTCTGACAAGATCATCGCCATCCCAATAATGATTCCAACTTTGGCCAACTCGGCAGGTTGAATTTGGAAACCACCAGGAAGTGCGATCCATGCCTTTGCACCGTTTTTTTCGTAACCTAATCCTGGAATTAAAACGATAAGCAAACCTAAGACGGCAGCTCCCCACAAAATTGGGGTGTAAGCACGCAATAATCGATAGTCAATGACGGTAACTCCATATGCAAGTACTGCGCCAATTAAAATGTTAATGATGTGGCGCTTTAAGTAGTACTGCGGATCCAAACCACTTCGCGCATACCAATCACGAGTTGCAGCCCAAACTAATAAGGTTCCTATAAACAAAAGTAGCCCAACAACGATTGTCAGTACTGGATCAAAGCCATGGAAAAGTGAACGGCGATTTTTACTGTATAGGTTTTGACGGGCCGATATTTGACTCACTCAACTTCTCCCTTCTTTTTAATCACAAGAGAAATCTTAGGCAATTGCTCTGGGGGTTTACCCTCTGGAAATATTGCCTTGTCGGCTACAACTCGACCACCACTAACTCCAAACAAAGTTGAGTAGATTGAACGCACCCCAACTCCAGAAGTAGATGCTCCGAAACCACCCTGGCCAATCATCATCGTAACTGCATATCGTGGGTTATTAGTTGGCGCATAAGAGGCAAACCACGAAGTGTCATCTTTAGCACTGCCATCAGGATTTCGACCAAATACTTCACCAGTACCAGTTTTGCCGCTGATCTCTACCGGGAATCCTGAAAACACTCCCGCGGCAGTACCACGAACCACTACCTGTCTTAACCCTGATTGTAGAAACTTAATCGTCGATGGCTTAACATCTAATTTTCCTAACTTTTGTGGAGTAAATCTCTCCACAACCGTACCGTCAGTTTTTACAATAGCTTTTGCAACTAACGCTTGCCAAATAGTTCCACCATTTGCAATGGCAGCATAAGTCTGTGTCAGCTTTAAAGGAGTTAAGACAGTATCGCCCTGTCCAATACTAAAGTTAACAGCATCTCCTGCACGTACTTTGTCTCCATCTACGCAGTTTTCTGCAGCTAATTGAATTAAAAAGGCACTCTGTTGATCCTTTTTCGCTCTTTCTTTGTAATTGCAGTAGAAATCTTTGTTCTGCTCATACCAACTCTTTTTATACTCGCGGTCTGCAATTCGTGAGGCTGATTCTGCTGGTAAATCGATTCCAACGCGATCAGTTAACTTAAATGCCTCCGCTGCCTTAAAAAAGTAGTCATTTGGATTTGATTTAGGCTTTAATCCGCCATCTCGAAGCCACTCGTCAAATGCAATCTGATACCAGATCGTGTCGCAAGAGACAGCAATTGCCGTATTAACATTCATTCTGCCTTGATTCTTACTATCAAAGTTTCTAAATGTTCTGGTTCCAACTTCCACTTGTGATGGACAGTTATACGTTGCATTAAGGTCGTAGCCAGCTTTATCGGCTGCAACTACCGAAATGACCTTAAACGTTGATGCCGGAGCGAACAAACCTTGAATCGCTCGATTTAAGGCAGGCACAGATTTCTTTTCACTAAACAAATCCTTAGCCTGTTGGACAGTTAAACCTTTTTCCCATGAATTTGGGTCATAGGTTGGATAAGAGGCCATTGCTAAAATTCGACCTGTCCTAACATCCATCACAACTGCCGCGCCAGAATCAGACTTATATCCATTGGCTCGTCCTCGAAGTACTGCATCTTTTAGAGCTTTTTCAGTTGCAGCTTGTAACCGAACATCAAGGCTTGTAACCAGATGATCACCATCAATTGATGCCTTATTTTGACTCTCTTTAGTAATTGATTCTTTACGATCTACAATTACTGTTCGAATGCCAGGCACACCGCGCAGATAAGAATCATATTGAATCTCTAAACCGCTTTTTCCAATACTTTCACTTCTAAAGTATTGCTTTTCATTTGTTGATAGCAGATCGTTTTCAGTCAATGGACCTACATAACCTAACAAGTGCGCGGCATTAACATCAAAAAAACTTGGGTAAGCACGGATAGCAACTGGCTTTGCCGTTACTCCGGGGAAAAGATCGGCTCTTTCTACAATTTGAATCGCTGTATTTGGATCTGCCGATTTTGTAATGGGGATTGGTTGATAACGAGAGCCCTGCCAACACCCAGCTTTTTGACCTGCCGGTAGCTCACCACAAAGGCGGGTGTTTTGATAAATATCAGCGTATTCAAGTTGTAAAAGATTAGCCAAGCGCTGCATGAGCGCAAAACCTTTGTCGTCTAATTCATCTACAACAATACGATCAATCGTAATTGCTAAGCCAACTTTATTTGATGCTAAAGCAACACCTGAACCATCCACAATGATGCCTCGTATTGCAGGAGTAATGACATCGCGACTTTGAATGCTTAACGCTGCATCTTGATATTTAGCACCGGATGCGACCTGTAAAAAGAAAAGACGACCAAATAATGCCGTAACCAAAGAAATGATTAGAATCTGAACTACTAGTAAAGAAAGGCGTGATTTGCTGTTCATGCAAGTGTGCCTGTTTGAAAGATAGATTTATGTAGCTTTGCAAAAAGAGGCAGCGCGATTGGAGTGATGAACAACGTCCATATGCTGGTTCCGAGAAGAATAGTGAAAATCTGGCCAAATGATCCTATAGATACTCCCAAGAGCGGTCCAGAAATTAAAAACAAAAGTTCAATTAGAAAATTTGCCAAAACAATTGAGAGGACAACTCCAATGGCGCCACCAAAGAAATTATCATCGCCATATCCAAGATATGAAATACCATAGCTAGCAAGCAACATAATCAGAGTCCACTGCCCGAAAGGACCTGAAGAGCTTTGTGAAAGATCCATCAATAATCCAGCCGAAAAACCTATGACAGCTGCAACTTCACGTTCACTCATGATCGCCCAACTCAGTGCGAAAATAATCAAGATTGAAAACCCACCACCGGGCAAGCGAAACTGTGAAATTAAAGACTCTTGAACTAGAAAAATGCCTAAGAAGACTAGCGATGAGATGCTGATTAGGCGTGTAGACATAGTTGTTAGTTATTAGGTGTTGGTGTGGGAGTGACAAAAACTGTAACTGTAGGAGTGGGGATCGGTTGTGGTTTTCGTGGAACCAGTGCATCACCAGGGTCTGATTTAGGACCACCAACCACAACTGCCAAAACACTGAGCTTTGAAAAATCTGTGTAGTAGCGAACTGTTGCAGACTGCGCAATAGTTCCAGCAGAGTTATCAACTGTAGTTATATAGCCAACTGGAACACCAGGCACAAATGGTCGGTTTGCAATGCTGCCTCGTGACATCAATACATCACCTTCATTGATATCTGTTGAATTATCTAGCAACTGCAATACAGCAGATCGCTCACCTCGGCCAGATAAAAACCCAATCTGCTGAGAATTCACAATTCTCACGCCAATTCGAAAAGCTGGATCGCTTGCAAGCTGAATCAATGCTGAGTTTGGATAAACCTCTTTAACGATGCCAGCAATTCCGTATTCAGATAGGACAGTCATGTTTTGGGCTATCCCAGCATTTGATCCAGATCCAATTGTTACGGTTTGAGCAAAAGATTGATAAGAGCCTTGGCTAATTACTTTTGCATTGACGATCTTGTAACCAGCAGTACCGGCTAAATCTAGAATTCCCTTTAACTGTTGTAGTTGAACGTCTGCATCTGCGCGCTCTAGAAGTTCTGACTTAAGAGAAGCATTTTCTCTTTCTAGTTTTTCAATTTGCGAGCCTGAACGACCCAGTAAAGATGCATCAGAGAAAAAACCTTTAATTGGGCTGAGCACGCTATTGGCAATACGTTGGAATGGTGAGACTACGTTTTGCGTTCCCTGCTTTAAGTTATCAAGAAGTTGAACACCTCGAAGATCTAAAGTAACTAAAAACAAAGAAGTGACGATCAAAATCACCAACAATAATCGTGTGCGACTTTGACCGCCCTTGCTCATTACAACGTAACCTTATCGACGAGGCTCGGAGATTAGAACCTTCTCGAGTGCTTCAAACTCTTCGATACATTTTCCAGAACCTTCAACCACAGCATCTAATGGACGCTCTGCAATGTGAATTGGCATTCCAGTCTCTTTACGAAGGCGCTCATCTAGACCCTTAAGTAATGCACCACCACCAGTTAGAACTAGCCCGCGATCCATAAGATCTGCTGCAAGCTCAGGTGGAGTTTGATCAAGTGTGGTCTTAACAGCATTGATAATTGCATTAACAGGCTCTTCTAAAGCCTTACGAATATCTGCTGCTGAAACGATAATTGTTTTTGGAAGTCCAGAGGCTAAATCGCGCCCACGAATCTCTGCATCATTTTCACCTGGAAGTGGATAGGCAGATCCAATAGCCATCTTGATCTCTTCTGCGGTTCGCTCACCCAATAGTAATGAGAACTCGCGCTTAACCCAGTTGATAATCGATTGATCAAGTTCATCTCCGCCTACGCGAATTGAAAGTGATGTAACGATTCCGCCAAGTGAAATAACAGCCACCTCAGTTGTTCCTCCACCGATATCAACAACCATGTTTCCTGTTGGCTCATGAATTGGTAGTCCGGCACCAATTGCTGCAGCCATTGGCTCTTCAATAATGTAAACCTTACGAGCACCGGCTGCATATCCTGCATCTTTAACCGCGCGCTGTTCTACACCTGTGATGCCAGATGGAACGCAGATAACAATACGAGGCTTAGCTAAATAGCGACGACGGTGAACTTTTTGAATAAAGTAACGCAGCATTCGTTCGGTTGTATCAAAGTCTGCAATAACACCATCACGTAGTGGACGAATTGCAACAATGTTGCCAGGAGTACGCCCGATCATTTTTTTCGCTTCAAGACCAACAGCAAGGATTCCGCCAGTATCTTGGTTGATAGCAACAACAGATGGCTCATTTAGAACAATGCCACGACCACGAACATAGACAAGAGTGTTTGCTGTTCCAAGATCAACCGCCATATCGCGACCAATAAAGGACATCTTGTTAGATTGTGACATTTTTACTCCTTGTACTTATTCGAACGTGGGAAGTTACTTGCTTGGGAAAAAAATCTGTATCTCTCGTGTGGCAGATTCTACCGAATCCGAGCCATGAACGATGTTTTGGACAACCTTTGTTCCTTGATCGCGAGCTAGGTCTCCACGAATTGTTCCAGGGGCTGCAACGGTTGGATCGGTGACCCCAGCTAAGGATCTAAATCCTTCAATGACTCGATTACCTGAAGCAACAATTGCAACAATTGGTCCAGACATCATGAACTCAACTAGTGGTTCATAAAAAGGCTTACCAACATGTTCTGCATAGTGCTTTTCAAGTATCGCTCGATCTGCCTGCAACATTCGCAACGCATCGATTGCATATCCTTTTGCTTCAATTCGTGAGATAACTTCACCAACTAAACCTCTGGCCACTCCATCTGGCTTAACCAGGATCAGGGTTTTCTCAGTACTCATGCACCTATTCTATTCAGGTTTTTTAGGACCGGCAGCCAGCAAGGCAGCACGGGCAGCCTCGCCCTTGCGGCCAACAACGATGGCGCTCACCCATAAACCAACAAATACCACCCCGATTATGAAGAAGTACGGTTCAACAAAACCAAAACTGATCATCACCACCTGCATGATCGAACCAATGACAAATCCCCCAGGGCGGCGAACCAAAGCGGCGGCAACAAAAAGTAAAAATGAAACTACGCACCCAAAAATGATTGCCGCTTGCGATTGATCTTTCATAACAATAAGAATTGCAAATCCCATTGTCATGCTCTCAGCAATCAATACAGATGCTCCCAGAATTTTCATTGTGCAAACTTCTTTCTTAAATAGGTGCGAGCTTGCCCTACTGTAACAACTGAACCTGTGACAATGACTCCAACAGTCTCTTCGCTCAGTGGTCGAATTGAATCCTTAACGGCCTTGTCTAAAGCTTGAGAAAGATCTGAGATTTCAAATACTCGATCGGCTCCAAATATTGATGATGCGATTTTTTCCACTTCAGAAGATGCCATGGCGCGATCAGATGAGCTCTGAGTAACAATCACATGATCGACAATGGACTCTAGTTCTTTAAAAATCCCGGCTGCATCTTTATCGCCCAAAATGCCAACAACGGCGATGATCTCATCAAAGTTGAACTCAGCTTTAAGTGTCTCAGCTAACGCCCTTGCACCATGTGGATTGTGTGCTGCATCCAAGATAACTGTTGGATCTCGATGCACCACTTCACAACGGCCAGGTGAAGCAACTGCTGCAAATCCAGAACGAACTGCATCGATATCTAGTGGTTGATCGCCAAAGAAGGCCTCAACTGCAACAAGAGCGGCGGCAGCATTTGATGCTTGATGGCGACCATGGAGTGGAAGAAAAATCTCTTCGTATGTTTCGTTGACGCCCTGAATAGTTAAGAGTTGTCCCCCGACTGCAATAGCTCGTGATGTAACAGAAAATTCAATTCCCTCTCGCACAACATCTGCGCCAACTTCTGCAGCTTTTCGAATCAACTCTTTGGCAGCCTCTGGCTCTTGTTGTGCCAAAACAATAAAACCATTTTCTTTAATAATGCCCGCTTTAGTTGAAGCAATCTCGTGCAAGGTGTTTCCTAAATACTCCATATGATCAAAACCAATTGGCATGATCACAGAAACATCTGCCTCTACAACATTGGTGGCATCCCATTGCCCACCCATTCCTACTTCGATGACGCCAACATCAATGGGATGTTCGGCAAAGGAAACAAATGCCAGAGCAGTCATCGCCTCAAAAAATGAGATGGGGTGCTCAAATTTCTCATCCATAAGATCTAAATATGCAGCGATATCGTTATAAGAAAATATCAACTCTTTGGGATCTATTGGCTGCCCATTTATAGCTATTCGCTCTAGGTAGGTTTCTAAATGTGGACTTGTAAATCTCCCAGTTCGAAGGCCATGGGCAAAAAGCAAGGCATCAATCATTCGAGAAGTCGTTGTTTTGCCATTTGTTCCACCCACATGAATCGTTGGGTAGGTTAGCTGCGGTGAACCTAAAATATCTACTAACGCCGCAATGCGTTCTAGGGATGGTGCAATTCGACTCTCTGGCCAACGAGCAAGTAAAGCTTTTTCTATAGCATCTATTCGCTCTTGATCATCTGGGGAAAGAATCATGCTTGTGGCAGTCCAGCAAGTGCTGCCGTGATTCTTTCGATATCAGATGTTGTTTTCTCTAAACGTTCACGAATTTCAATAACAACATTCTCAGGTGCCTTAGCCATAAATCCTTGATTGTTCAGCTTCACTTCAGCCGTCTGCTTATCTTTTGTTGCTGTCGCTAAATCCTTTTCTAACCGTTGGCGCTCTGCAACTACATCGATTGATCCAGTTAAATCAAACTCAACAACTACACCTGCTGCTTCACACTTTGCGCTGGCTGTAATCTCGCCAAGCTCCATACGGACTACAAATGCCATGGCAGATGCATATTTAGCAATGTGTGCAGGTGCTACAAAACGTCCTGGAATCTTTAACGATGTTTTAATCCCCTGATCGTTTCTAAATCGTCTGACCTCTGTAATGATCTCTTGTAATTGAGCTACTATCGCCTCTGATTCTTTATTAACGTGTGAGCTCTGGGCCTTAGGCCATTGCGCCGTAACCAGGCTTTCTTGTCCTGTTAATACGGTCCAGAGTTGCTCTGTAATAAATGGCATTACTGGATGCATTAGGCGAAATAGCTGATCGAGGACATATCCCAAAACTCTCTTTGAATGCGCGGCATCTCCTGATGCAAATGCCTCTTTAGAAAGCTCTAAGTACCAGTCGCATAGATCATCCCAAGCAAAGTGATACATGGTTTCACAGGCTCTGGAGAACTCATAGTTCTCTAGTTGTTCTGTCACTTGTGAGCAGGTTTGGGACCAGCGACTTAAAATCCATCTGTCTATGGCATTTAAACTTTCAAGTGGTGGCAGTTCACCATCCACTGTTGCTCCATTGATCATCGCAAATCTAGTTGCATTCCAGAGTTTGGTAGCAAAGTTTCTTGAACCACCAATCCAATCTTCAGCTAACGCTTGATCTGTTCCTGGATTTGCCCCACGCGCTAAAGTAAATCGAAGTGCATCTGACCCGTATTTATCCATAAACTCAATTGGATCAATAACATTTCCGCGACTCTTTGACATCTTTTTACCAAATTGGTCGCGGACTAAACCATGCAACATGATCGTTTTAAATGGTGGAACACCATCCATAGCAAAGGTTGACATCATCATCATGCGTACAACCCAGAAAAATAGAATGTCATAACCAGTAACAAGAACTGATGTTGGGTAAAACTTTGCTAAGTCAGCAGACTTTTCTGGCCAACCTAAAGTAGAAAAAGCCCACTGCCCCGAAGAAAACCAAGTATCTAAAACATCTGGATCTTGCGTCCAACCAGCTGGGGCGGTTTCATCTGGACCAATAACTTTTACTTCACCGCTTGGTCCATACCAAACAGGAATTCTGTGACCCCACCACAACTGACGTGAGATACACCAGTCGTGCATGTTATCTACCCAATCAAAATAACGAGGAGCAAGTTCTTCTGGTTCAATCTTTACAGAACCATTTCGCACAGCATCTGCTGCAGCCTTTGCCATTGGTTCAACTTTTACAAACCACTGTTTTGATAAGCGAGGCTCTATCGTTGTTTCACAACGAGAGCAGTGCCCAACAGCGTGAATGTATGGACGCTTTTCTGAAACAACTCGTCCCATCTCTTTTAACTTTGCCACAACAGCTTTTCTGGCATTAAAGCGATCCATTCCATCAAACTCTGTTCCAGTTCCGTCCATGACACCGTGCTCATTCATAATGATTACAAAAGGAACGTTATGACGCATTGCCATCTCAAAGTCATTTGGATCATGGGCGGCAGTTACTTTTACTGCTCCTGTTCCAAAATCTGGATCAACTAATTCATCAGCAATAATTGGAATCATTCGATTTACTAAGGGGAGAAGAACTTCTGTGCCGATCATGTGTTTATATCGTGGATCATCTGGGTGTACGGCTACTGCACCATCGCCCATCATCGTCTCTGGGCGAGTTGTTGCAACAACAATACTTTGTTCGCCTTCACCGTAACGCACAGATACAAACTCGCCAGAATCATCTTGGTGCTCAACTTCAATATCTGAAAGTGCAGTCAAACATCGTGGGCACCAGTTAATGATTCGTTCTGCGCGATAGATAAGGCCGGCATCGTGCATTCTCTTGAAGATTGTTACTACCGCTTTGGACATTCCTTCATCCATCGTAAATCGCTCGCGAGTCCAATCCACACTGACTCCAAGGCGTTTCATCTGACCTAAAATCGCCCCGCCAGATTCTTCTTTCCACTGCCACACTTTTTTAACAAACTCTTCGCGCCCAAGATCGTGACGAGATTTACCGCTAGCTGCTAACTGTTTTTCAACTACGTTTTGAGTTGCAATCCCTGCGTGATCCATGCCAGGTAACCATAAAACTTCAAAGCCTTGCATTCGCTTCATGCGAGATAGACAGTCCTGAAGTGTTTGGTCTAGCGCGTGACCAATATGTAAAACACCAGTGACGTTAGGTGGTGGAAGAACTATTGAAAATGCAGGCTTGCTTGATTGCGCATCTGCAGTGAAATAGCCGGCTTTAATCCACTTTTCATACAGTGGTGCTTCAATCTCGGCAGGAGAAAAAGTTGAAGCTAGTTCGCGGCTAGAAGACATAGTGCGCAGTCTAGATTACGCGCTCTTCTCCTCTTGACCTTTTTGGCCACGGGAGCGCTTTGGAATATCTCCTGTGCGGATGACCAGAGTTGGAACCGCACCAGTTTCGATGCACGCCTTTGTAATAATCACTTTTTCAACATCAGCGCGGCTAGGAACCTCATACATCACAGTAAGTAGAACTGATTCCATAATCGCGCGAAGTCCACGAGCACCTGTGCCACGATCTAGAGCCAAATCAGCAATTGCATCAAGGGCGTCTGCTTCGAATTCAAGTTGAACATGATCTAAATCAAACAGGCGCTGGTACTGCTTTACTAAAGCATTCTTTGGTTCAGTCAAAATCTGCATTAATGCTGGCTTGTCTAGGTTTTCAACACTTGTCAAAACTGGAAGACGACCAATGAACTCTGGAATCATTCCAAACTTCAATAGATCTTCAGGCATTACATCGGCAAAAATATCTTTACGGTTCTTATCACTTGCATCTTGCAAAGTTGCATTGAACCCAACACCAGATTTTCCAACGCGGTTTTCAATGATCTTTTCTAACCCTGAGAATGCGCCACCGACAATGAACAAAACATTTGTTGTGTCAATTTGAATAAACTCTTGGTGTGGGTGCTTGCGGCCACCTTGTGGCGGAACAGATGCAACTGTTCCTTCAAGAATCTTAAGTAACGCCTGTTGAACACCTTCGCCAGATACATCGCGAGTAATTGATGGGTTCTCAGATTTACGTGCGACCTTATCGATCTCATCTATGTAGATGATTCCAGTCTCTGCCTTTTTAACATCATAATCTGCAGCTTGTAAAAGCTTGAGCAAAATGTTTTCAACATCTTCACCAACATATCCGGCCTCTGTTAGGGCTGTTGCATCTGCAATTGCAAAAGGAACATTGAGCATGCGAGCTAAAGTTTGCGCCATCAACGTCTTGCCGCAACCGGTTGGTCCGAGCATTAAAATATTTGATTTAGCTAATTCGATTCCATCTTCACCCTTCACGCCACCACTTTGAACTCTCTTGTAGTGGTTATAAACGGCAACAGACAAAGACTTCTTGGCGCGATCTTGACCGATTACATATTGATCTAGAAATTCAAAGATAGCCTGTGGTTTTGGAAGCTCTGATAATCCCAGCGAATTAGCTTCACTGAGTTCTTCAACAATGATCTCGTTACATAGCTCGATACATTCATCGCAGATATAAACGCCAGGACCGGCAATAAGTTTTTTGACCTGCTTTTGGGTTTTGCCACAAAAGGAGCACTTGAGCAGATCGCTTGTTTCACCGATTCTTGTCATGGAACAAGTTTAGATTCTCACACTCTTTTATGCGTCAGATTTAAGCCTTGCATCTGTTCGCCGAGAGAATAATTAGGCGTGCATCAAGGATTAATGCAGGCCAAGCAAAGAAAATACCCTGACTACAGAAAAGCTAGAAAAGGTTTACTTCTTAGCCTTACGTGATGCAAGAACTTGATCAATGATTCCGTATTCAACTGCCTCGACAGAAGTCAAAATCTTGTCACGCTCAATGTCTTTACGAATTTCTTCTGATGACTTGACCACGTGGCGAGCTAATAAATCTTCTTGCAAACGAGTGATGCGATCGATCTCTTTTGCTTGAATTTCAATATCAGATGCCTGACCGCCACCTTCTGAAGATGGTTGATGAATCAAAATTCGTGAGTGCTCAAGTGCATAACGCTTGCCCTTTGCACCTCCTGCAAGAATTACTGCTGCAGCAGATGCGGCCTGACCTAAACAAATTGTGCTGATATCAGGGCGAACAAACTGCATGGTGTCATAAATTGCAGTCAACGCTGTAAATGATCCGCCTGGTGAATTGATATAAATCATGATGTCGCGCTCTGGATCCATAGATTCCAAAGTTAACAACTGCGCCATTACATCGTTTGCAACAGTGTCATCGATTGGCTGACCCATAAAAATAATGCGCTCTTCAAATAACTTTGTGTAAGGATCTTGACGTTTAAATCCATAGGCAGTTTTCTCTTCAACCGTTGGAAGTACGTAGCGAGCAGTGATCTCTTGAATCTTATCCATTACGCTTTTCCTCCAGTGATCTGAGCCATTGATGTAACAACGTGATCAACAAATCCATAATCTTTTGCATCATCTGCGTTAAACCAGTTATCGCGATCTGAATCTTCGATGATCTTTGCAAGCTTTTGACCAGTGTGAAGCGCGTTTAGTTCAGACATTGTCTGCTTTGTAATGGCCATCTGCTCTGCCTGAATACGAATATCAATTGCAGTACCGCCAATGCCTCCCAATGGTTGGTGCATCAAAATTCGCGAGCGCTTTGTTGCATAACGCTTTCCCTTAGCACCGGCTGTTAACAAGAACTGGCCCATTGATGCAGCCATTCCCATTGTCACCGTAACAACATCATTTGGAATCAACTGCATGGTGTCATAGACGGCCATACCTGCAGTAACTGATCCACCAGGTGAGTTGATGTATAAAAAGATGTCTTTCTTTGCATCAATGGAAGAGAGCAGTAGAAGCTGCGCACAGACCATGTTCGCCATGTCGTCTCGAACTTCTCCTGAAAGGAAAACAATTCGCTCTTCAAGTAGGCGGTTATAAATCTGGTCCTTCATCTTGCTATCTGAATCCACGTGATTGCCTCCCGTAATTTTTTACCTGTAGTGACCTTAACAATTAAGCGCTCTAAATGCTTCCCGATTACGGCAA
>WLEB01000021.1 GCA_009704505.1 Actinomycetota bacterium
ATCTTGGCAGCTGTTTCACTTGCTTGGGTTGATGGACAATCACTTCGCACCTACCGTCACTTTCCAAACGCAGGATCTCGGAAATCTTGGGCAGCAGGAGATGCAACATCTCGCGCTGTGCGTCTTGCACTGATCGCAAAGACAGGTGAAATGGGATATCCATCAGTTCTGTCCGCAAAGGTATGGGGCTTCTATGATGTTTCATTCAAGGGACAAAAATTTAAGTTCCAACGCCCTTACGGTTCATATGTAATGGAAAACGTTCTCTTTAAGATCTCTTTTCCTGCAGAGTTCCACTCACAGACTGCAGTAGAAGCTGCCATGACAATTAGCGCCAAGATGAAGGCTGCTGGCAAGACTTCAGATGACATTAAAAAGGTAGTTATTCGCACTCACGAAGCCTGTATCCGAATCATCGATAAGAAGGGTCCACTTAACAACCCTGCAGATCGCGATCACTGTATTCAATACATGGTTGCAGTGCCTCTAATCTTTGGTCGCTTAACTGCCCGTGATTATGAGGATGACATCGCATCAGATCAGCGCATCGATGATCTACGCGAGAAGATCACCTGCGTTGAAGACACAAGTTTTACTGCCGATTACCATGATCCAGAGAAGCGCTCAATTGCTAATGCTTTAACAATTGAGTTCAAAGATGGATCAAAATTTGATGAAGTAGTCGTTGAATATCCAGTTGGTCACGCACGTCGTCGCACTGAGGGTATTCCATTGCTTATTGAGAAGTTCAAGACAAACCTTGCTCGTATTTATGACAAGAAGCAGCAAGATGCGATTCTGGAACTTTCATTAGATTACGACAAGTTGGCAGCAACACCTGTCAACGAGTACTTAGATCTACTAGCTAAGAATTAAGGTTTGACATCACATGCTTAATGCGTGTGTAGTCTTCAAAACCATAAGCTGAAAGATCTTTTCCATATCCTGATTGCTTGAATCCACCATGTGGCATTTCAGCAACAAATGGCATATGGGCGTTAATCCAGCAAACACCAAAGTCTAGATTCTTGGTAACTCTCATCGCTGTTCCATGATCTTTAGTCCAAACAGATGCTGATAATGCTAGATCAACACCATTTGCCATGGTTAGCGCTTCTTCTTCGGTGGTGAACTTTTGCATCGTAATAACAGGACCAAAAACCTCTTCTTGGATTAACTCATCGCTTTGACGAAGGTCAGAAATAATTGTTGGCTCAAAGAAATAACCTGGACGATTAATTGGCTTTCCACCCAGTTGAATCTTTGCATGTGCTGGTGCGTTGTCTACATATTCCTTAACGCGATCAAAGTGTGCGGCACTGTTAAGTGGTCCCATAAAGACATCTTCTTCAGGGTTTCCAACTTTAATGTTGCTTCTGATGTAGTCAGAAAGCATTGTTACAAACTTGTCATAGACGCCTGCTTGAACCAAAACTCTGTTGCCAGATGTGCAGTCCTGGCCAGCATTAAACAGACCCGCAGCAGCAATTCCTGCCGCAGCTGCATCCAAATCTGCATCATCAAAGACAATTACGGGGGCTTTGCCACCAAGTTCTAGGTGAACGCGCTTTACATCTTTAGCTGCAGAGGCAGCAACTTCCATACCTGCGCGCACAGAACCTGTAATAGAAACCATCTGCGGCACATCGTGTTCAATCATTGCTTTTCCAGCATGGCGATCGCCACAGACAATATTGATTACTCCAGCGGGTAAAAACTCATTCATCAACTCTGCCATCCAAACCGTCGATGCTGGAGTTGTTGTACTTGGCTTTAAAACAACTGTGTTACCTGCTGCAATTGCAGGGGCCCACTTCCAAACAGCCATCATCAGTGGATAGTTCCACGGCGTAATCTGTGCGCAAACACCAACTGGCTCACGGCGAATATAAGAAGTCATACCGGACATGTACTCACCAGCAGATTTTCCTTCTAACAATCGCGCAGCACCTGCAAAGAATCGAATGTGATCAATTGTTGGTGGCAGCTCATCCGCGCGAGTTACAGCGATCGGCTTTCCTGTGTTTTCGCATTCAATTGCAACGATTTCATCGATGCGAGCCTCCATGGCATCTGCAATCTTAAGTAGCGCTCTTTGGCGCACAGATGGTGTTGTCTCTTTCCATAGTACAAAGGCATCGGCAGCAGCCTTCATCGCAGCGTTAACATCATCAATTGATGAATCAGGAGCCGATGCATACACCTGGCCTGTTGAAGGGTTATAGACCTTTACAGTTTTTCCACTCTTTGCTGGCACGCTCTTGCCATTTATGACGTTCAGGAATTCTTTCATGGACGTGCTCCTTATTTTATTTCAGAGTAGGTGTGTGCTGTAACAAACGGTTTGTATATTCAGCTTTTGGTGAATTAAAGACATCGTTGATGCCGCCGTATTCAACAATTGTTCCCTTGCGCATTACTGCAACGCGGTTTGCGATGCTGCGTGTTAATGCAAGGTTGTGAGTTACGAACAAAAGCGCTACCGAAGTAGATTCCTGCAGGTTCTTAAGGGTTTCAATAACAGATGCCTGGACAGAAACATCCAGGGCCGAAGTGATCTCATCACAGACTAGAAGCTTTGGCTCTGCCGCAAGAGCGCGGGCAATAGCTACCCTCTGGCGCTCTCCACCAGAGAGTTGGTCAGGAAATGAAGTAACAATTGCATGTGGAAGTGAAACTAGATCAAGAAGTTCTTTAATTCTTGCATCTGCTGCGCTGCCCTTCATTCCATAGAACAGTTCTAACTGTCTTGAAATCGTGGCACCAATTGGCCTGCGAGGGTTGATTGATGCATAAGGGCTTTGGAAGATGTATTGAATGTCTCGTCGCTCTTCCTTCTTGCGCTCTAAAGCATGCTTGCCAAGAGCGTTTCCAAAGTAGGAGATCTGACCTTCATAGTCATCGTGTAGTCCACCGATGCAACGAGAAAGCGTTGTCTTTCCAGAACCTGATTCACCAACAAGTGCCACACACTCACCAGGTTGAATATGGATATTGGTATCAAAAAGAACTTGGCGGGATCCATAGAACCCATTAAGTCCATCGATGCCCAATAGAGCTTGTGTTGAAGAAGAAACAATCTCTCTTTCAACACGAGCAGTCGCAACAATCTTGGTTGAGTCTTTATGTCGATGACAGTTAACGTTATGAGAATTTGAGATCTTGGTGATCTCTGGAACGCTTTGGCTGCACAAAGATTGTGCATCAGCGCAACGTGGAGCAAAGGCACACCCTGATGGTCGATCCCAAGGCATTGGTGCATAACCAGAGATTCCCAGAATTTGATTTCGCCCTGCAATGTCAGGCAGTGCCCGGATTAAGCGGCGTGTGTAAGGGTGAATTGAGTTGAAGAAAATCTCATCTCGAGTTCCACTTTCTACAATTCGGCCTGCATACATAACCGCCACGTTATCTGCTAACTCTGAAACAACTGCTAAGTCGTGAGAAACATAAAGTGCTGCAACACCATGTTCGCGGCATAGCGCGCGAATTGTTGCCAAAACCTTCGACTGAGTTGTAACATCAAGTCCAGTAGTTGGCTCATCGCAGACAATCACCTTTGGCCGGCATGCAAATGCAATGGCGATTGCAACTCTTTGTTGCTGTCCGCCGGAGAGCTGGTGAGGGTAGCGCTTTAGAAAATCTTCATCACTAGGGAGAGCGACCTCAGTTAAAATCTCACGCACGCGAGCCATGTGAACTTCATGTCCAACATCTGGTTGATGCTTTTCTAATGACTCTAAAATCTGCTTTGAAATTCTAAGACCTGGGTTAAGCGCTGTACCTGGATCCTGAGGAACATAGGCGATAGTGCCCCCACGCAATGATCGAAGCTGGCTATCACTTGCATCAACGATTTCATGGCCATCAATTGTTATAGAACCAGATTCAATGACGGCGCCTTTTCGGGTGTGGCCAAGCAAAGCCATAGAGACTGTAGTTTTTCCAGAACCAGACTCACCAACTAGTCCAAGTATCTGACCAGATTGAATCTCAAATGAGATCTTCTCAACAATTTTTATTCCACCGCGAGTGATTGCGATATCTACATTCGAAAGTTTAACAACGCTCATTCTTTGCCCTTTCGATCGATACCGATCGCCACTTTTGCGAATGAGTCGGTAATAAAGTTAACGCCGATCGTAAACAGCGCAATTGCAGCAATTGGTGCAAGAACTCCCCAAGGTTGGACAGTAAGTGATCCGCGGTTTTCGTTAATCATTAAACCCCAGTCTGCAGCCGGTGGTTGTAGACCTAAACCTAAGAAACTAACTGCTGCAACCAAACCAATGGAGTAAGTCATGCGCAGACCAAACTCAACCAAAAGAGGCGAGGTAACGTTTGGCAACAGTTCACTGATGATAATTCTTTGACGTTTTTCACCGACTGCAATTGCGGCCTTGATGAAATCTCGCTCCATCACTTCAGCAGCAGCTGCTCTGATAATTCGAGCTGTTCTAGGAGCATGCGTGAATCCCACAGTCACTGCGATGAGGAAAACACTTGTTCCAAATCCTGAAACAACAAGTAGAACAAATACGATCTGAGGGAATGCAAGCAAGATGTCATTGACTCTCATAATCAAGCCATCAGTTCGCTTTTTTGCCGATGCTGCAAAGAGTCCAATTAATAGACCTAGGCCAACGCCTAAAACAGTCGATATGAAGGAAAGCCCAATGATTGAACGACCACCGCTTAAAAAGCGAGAGTAAACATCTCGACCAAAGTAATCTGCGCCCAGCATTAATGTGTCAGATCGTGGGGCATTTGGTGCATCTACAAACTCATCAAATGTGTAGGGTGCAAACAAAGGGCCAAAGACTGCAATAAATAGGATTCCAAGAACAATGGCGCCACCAATTCTGGCGTAGCCCTGTCTAAATGTGAGTCCAATTAAAGTACGGAACTGGGATTTAGGTTTCATCTTCTTTTGCATCTTCTTTTGCATTATTGATCCCCGTCCATTGCAGCAAAGACATCTGATGTGTCATTTTTTCTCGCATATTTGGTACGAAGACGTGGTGTGGACAAAATTGTTCCGATATCTGCCAAGATATTCAAGATTACGTATAGCGCTGCAATCATCAAGGTAATTGCCTGAACGATAGGTAAATCACGCGCCTTAACTGAATCAATCATCACTGTTCCAATACCTGGGTAGGCAAAGACAGCTTCCACAACAACAACTCCACCAGCAAGCCATGCAAGCTGCAAGGCGATTACCTGAATCGTTGGCGCAATTGCATTCGGCAGAGCATGGCGCAAAATAACTGTTCTCTCTGATAAACCCTTAAGGCGAGCCATCTGAATGTATTCAGACTCCATAACTTCAATCATGGAGCCTCGCATAATGCGAGAGACATATGGCGTCACAGCCAGGATCAATGTAAGAGATGGCAAGACCAAAGACATTGGATCTGCCCAGGCTAATGTTCCTGGCTCAACAAAGGAGATTGCAGGAAAGATTTGGAAGACGTTAGTTGCTAGCAGGAATACAACAAAGATAGCAACAACAAACTCTGGAAGGGCTGCAAGTACAAGTGTTAGGAGAGAGCTGACATTGTCAAAAATCTTTCCACGTCGAACTGCTGCATATGTTCCAATAACAATTGATAAAGGAATTGCAATAATTCCTGAAGATGCCATCAGGATAAGAGTGTTTTGAATTCTCTCGCCAAGAATTGCCGATACTGAAGTCTCACCAGTTAGAGTCATACCAAAATCTAGGCGCAAGGCATCACTAGCCCAACTAAAGTATTGAACCCACAATGGATCATCAAGATTTAACTGATCTCTAATTGCAGCTAATCGCTCAGGTGTTGCTGTGTTTGCAAGGTAGGAAACAGCAGCATCACCAGGTAAGGCCTGCGTGGCCATAAAGACCAAAACAGTCAGAGCGATAATGATTGGGATTCCAGCCAAAATGCGCCCAACAGCAAAGAGCACCAGCCCGCCCTGGTTAAAGAAATCCCTTATCTTTTTCATCATTACGCCTTATTAATTCCTTCTAGTGAACCTGCAATCTTTTCATCAATGATGACAAGGGTACGAGCGCCATCACCTTTTCGAAGACGCTCAAAAGCTGCTTCGATTCCATCTAAATCAGTTACATGCGAAACAACATCTGCAACGTTGATTCTGCCTTCTCCGGCCATTGCAATCATCTGAGGTAGCTCAACTGGAACATTTGCAGAACCATAGAGTGATCCCTTTAATCCTTTTTCAGAGAGGAACTCGATTGCAGGAATTGAAACTTCAACACCACGCGGTGCGAGTCCCACAACAATAGCTGTTGCACCAGCACGGATAACATCCCAAGCGGTGCGAATTGTCTCTGGTCGGCCAACTACTTCAAACGCATGGTCGACTCCACCAGGAACAATCGCCATTACATCTGCAACAACGTTCTTCTTAGATGCATCAACAACATGAGTAGCACCATGTTTTCTTGCGCGCTCTAGGTTTGCTGGCTGCATATCTACAGCAATAATCTTGCTGGCACCGGCTAAGCGAGCACCTGCAACAACTTGCAGACCAACACCGCCACAACCAATAACTGCAACAGTCTCACCAATCTGCACCTTTGCAGCATTTCGCACTGCGCCAATTCCTGTCATAACACCGCAGCCAAGTAGCGCTGCCTGCCACAGCGGAACATCTGCTTGTACTGGAACTGCAGAACCTGCCGGCACTACTGCTTTTTCTGCAAAGCAAGAAACAAAGTTAAAGTGGCGAAGTTCTGTGCCATTTTTTTCATGAAGACGAGATGTTCCATCTAATAAGTTGCCTGTGTATGCATGCTCTCCAGCAACTTCGCACAAGTTAAAGCGAGTTGCGATGCACTCTTTACATTGGCGACATGGAGGAACAAAGTTAAAAGCAACGCGATCGCCAACTTTTACGTTAGTAACTCCTGCGCCGATTTCTTCGACAACTCCTGCACCTTCATGGCCCAAGATAATTGGCCAGCGAGTTGTTCCTAGGTTTCCATCGGCTAAGTGAACATCTGAGTGGCAGACACCAGCAGCAGCGATACGCACAAGAATCTCGCCAGCTTTAGGAGCATCTAGATCTACATCTGCAATCTCAATTGGTGAGTTACCACGTGTGATTGCCGCTTTGATTGTTTGCTTACTCATTATTTACCTTTTCCCTTAGCTTCTAGACTTTCCTCGAACCGAGCATCACGCCAAGCTAACGCTTGTTTTAAACCTTCTTTACGGACAATGTCATCAAACTCTTTTTGCTCCGGGCTATCGCTTCCATTGAGAATTGCAGAAACATCCATATTTGCACTGATGGCTTGACGAATGCCAGTGGCCTCTTGTGCACGAATCAGACCTATTTTTGTTAGACGCAAAGTAGATAGGGGAGTAGGAGCAATCTTCTTGATTAGGGCACGAACTTCATTATGCAAACTCTCTTCGCTGACAACTTTGTTGATTAAGCCGATACGCAAAGCCTCTTCTGCATCAATAGTGTCTCCAGTAAACAAAAGCTCATTAGTTTTCTTTTGACCGATAATGAAAGGCATCAAAAGCGTTGCAGGACCTGAGCCATACTTCACTTCTGGCTCACCGAACTTGGCTTTATCTGTTGCAATGATCATGTCGCAGGCCATGGCCAATTCGCAGCCTCCAGCTAATACCCAACCATGAACAGCGGCAATTGTTGGCTTTGGAAAAGACCATAACTGCATTGTTAATGAAACATCATCTTCCAAAATTCCATGCCAGCGAAGTGCGCCACTGATCTCATCTTCTGCCAGTTCAGATAAGTCATAACCACTAGAAAATGCTCGACCATTTGCTGTTAGCACCAAGACCTTAGTGTTGTCATCGACTGCAGCGCTGTTTAGCTCTGCGCGCAGCTCGTTAACCATGTCGTAGTTAATGGCATTTAACTTGTCAGGGCGATTAAGTGTGATCCAACGTGTTGGTCCAACTTGCTCAACTATTATCGTTTTCATTTACTTAGTCTCACTCTCTGAATCGATTACGACAAGGGCATCTACAGCGATAGTTGCTTTCTCATAAATAATCATTGGGTTTACGTCAATTTCTACAATTTCTGGGTGCTCATGTGCGATTCGGCCCAATGCAACAAGCGTTTTGGCCAAAACACCATGTGCATCATCTAGCCCTGATTCGGCGACCATTTGTTGGGCTGTTGCAAGGTCGACTGGTCCAAGCATTGTCACTGGTTTTTTAGATTCAACGGTTACTCCGCCATGGCCTACTGCCAGAATTGGTCCGAACTCTTCATCTCGCACCATTCCAACTAACGCTTCCACACCTTGTGGAATTTGTGCTGCAATAAATGCAACTCCACCAAGTTTTTCAACTGCAGCAATTGCTTCGGCCTCACTTTTCACATTAAGAATTACACCGCCAGATGCGCTCTTATGTGCTGGTCCATCACTTTTAACAACCACAGGAAAACCAAGTGATGCTGCAACAGGGCCTGCTTGATCTGAAGATGTCACACGCTTTCTAGATGCAATCGGAACACCGTAGAGCTCTAGGATCTCGGCCGACTCATACTCAGGAAGTGCTCCAGTACGTGTGACAAACTTTGAAATCTCAATGGCTTTACCAAAATCTTGATTTAACGTTGCAGCTTTCTTCCAATTGCCAGCTCGGCCCAATGCTGCCATCGCACTATTGATGCCACGCAAAAGTGGCAATTCATACTTTGTGCAGATATCTAAAATTGCCTGCGGAGCATCAACTGAATGAACAGAGACAACGGCAGGGGAGATGTCGAATTTTTCTGCAGTTTTGCCAAGTGATTCAACAACCATTTCACACCAGACTTGTTCGTCATCTCCGCGGAATCTTGAGATATCAACCTGTGCAACCAAAACATCGTAGGCTTTTGACTCTGCCAAGATCTGCATTGATCGTGGGAAAACAACCTCTGGCACATCAATACCCCAAGCATCTAGAGGATTTTGTGGGTGCAGGTAGTTAGGAAACTCTTTGTTGAGCAAAACTGCAGTTGCATCTGGAAGTTGAGAAAAAACAAGTCCGTTTTGTTCTGCGCGATCGGCCATCAAACCGCACTCACCGCCAGATTCCGAAACTCCACTAATTCGAACACCACGTGGTCTGCGCTTTTTTCCAAGAACTTCAAGCGTCTCCACCATCTCTGGGAAATCTTCAACTTCAATTGCAGAAAATCTCTTGAGCGTTGCAGAAAATGCCTGATTAGAGCCAACAACTGCTCCTGTGTGGGCAAGGGCAATACGCTTTGCAACACCTGATTTTCCAACTTTAAGTGCAACAACTGGCTTGCCAGCTTGTGCACATTTTTCTAGCGCAGCAATAAATGCTTCAGGTCTGCGAATTGTTTCGATAAAGATTCCAACAGCACGGGTCTCTGGATCATCGGCGCTAAAGCTCATAAAGTCAGAGACATCGCGATTTAATTCACTGCCGGTGGAAGCAATAAAGCGGAAACCTACGCGTGGTCCAATTGTTGTAAAGGCTTCTGCAATGGAACCAGACTGTGAAGAGATTCCAACATGTCCTTGAACAAATGAATCAGAGATAGAGCCAATCCACGGTGATCCACCGGGCTTTGCAATTCCCATACAGTTTTGACCAATAATCATTGATCCATTCGCTGCTGCTCGTTCACGAATTCTTGCAGCAATGAGTGGACCATCAGCGCCTGCTTCACTACCAAGGCCTGGAAAGAAAAATGCACGAGTTCCACGATCCATCAATTCATAAACAGCCGCTTCAACTCTTTCATGTCCGACCATGACAACTGCAAGCTCTGGAACTGTCTGTAGATCAGCAATTGATGGCACGCATGTAAGACCCAAAACATCTGACTTACTTGGGTGAACACCCATAACAGGGATTGTGCTCATCAACATATTTCTTACAACTGCAGCACTTCTTATTGAAGGCCCAATAATCACACTGGAGGCAGGATCGATCAGCGTATTAACTGGTCTAAGCAGTTCGTTCAACCTCTTGCTCCTTATGTGTTATTTGTTGTGAGAATTAAAAGTTCATATTGATGTATTGAAGTTCCTGGTATTCCAAGAGTCCGTCTTGTCCACCTTCGCGGCCATCACCTGATCCCTTGGTTCCACCAAATGGTGTTTGTACATAACCAAATGAAGATCCATTGATTACAACCATTCCGTATTCCAAAGCCTCAGAAACGCGATGTGCGATAGCTAAATCCTTAGTAAATAGATATGCACCAAGTCCAGATTCGGATGCATTAACAGATTCGATCATCTGGGCCTCAGATGTAAATGGCTCAAAAGCCACAAGTGGACCAAATGTTTCATGACACGTTACAAGTGCATCTTTTGGTGCATCAACGATAATTGTTGGAGCACACCAACGCTTTGGATCGATACCAGAAGGAATCTGCCCACCAGCAACAACTTTTGCGCCTTTCTTTTTGGCATCTTCTAACTGCGCATTAACGCGTATTACTGCCTCTTCAGAGATCATTGGACCAACTTCAAAACCACCCTTGATTCCATGGCCCAGCTTTAAATCTTCGACGCGCTTTTTGGCTAGAGCTGTAAATTTGTCGAAGATGTCCTTATGTATTAATACACGGTTTGGTGCCACACAACTTTGCCCCTGGTTAGCAAACTTGCCCCACATTAAGTTATTGATTGCAACATCTAAATCTGCATCAGGGAAAACAATAAACGGTGCAACTCCACCAAGTTCTACGGTTACTTTCTTTAACTGCGCCCCGCCTCGTTCTGAGAGCATGCGGCCAACTTCTGTTGATCCTGTAAAGGAAATCTGTCGAACCTCAGGAGATTCAAGCAGAACATCACCAATTGGCGCTGGCTCACCGCAGACAAGGTTTAGTACACCTGCTGGGAATCCTGCATCGTGAAAGACTTCAAAAATCTTTACAGCAGATAAAGGTGTTTCTTCTGCAGGCTTTGCAACGATTGTGTTTCCTGCAGCAACTGCAGGAGCGATCTTGCGAAGCAACATTGCATTAGGAAAATTCCATGGAGTAATACATGCGACAACACCGCGAGCACGTCTGCGCAGATAGAAGCGCTGATTTAATGAGTCACTAGGAACAATCGTTCCATTACTGCGACGAATCTCTTCTGCATACCAAAGCAGATAGTCCGCGCCCCACAAGACTTCACCGACTGCCTCTGCAATTGGCTTACCTTGTTCTAGCGTCATGATCTCGCCAATTTCTTGTGCTCGCTCAATAAAGATTGCATTTGCTTTGCGAAGGTATGCAGCGCGCTCATTAGCGTTTAATCCGCTCCATGATTTAAATGCATTGTTTGCAGCGACAACTGCCGCGCGTGCTTCTTCGCGTCCGGCTGCAGGGATAGAGGCAATGAGCTCTCCGGTGGCGGGATTGTGTACATCTAAAACAGCTTTACTTGATGGCTGAACCCACTGACCATTGATATAGATTCCACTTTTAAATGTCAGAGCCATTATTTAGGACCTTCCGTATCTGTGAGAATATCTGGGAAACCAGGTGCGCGAAGTTCTACACCCACGGCATCTTCGAGAAGTTTAATAACCTTTGGAGACCATGCATCTCCGCCGTATTGGGCCTTGCCGCGCACAAAAGCCTGCTCTGTAATTGCTGCAAGCTCTAGAGGAACACCAAATGTTCTACCCATCTCTGTTGCAAAACCAATGTCTTTGAGTGCTAGATCCATTGTGAAACCAATGTTGTAAGAACCACTCAAAACTAGTTGCGTTTCGGTTTCGTGTACAAAACTTGTTCCAGAGGATGCACGGATTGCTTCGAAAGAAGTCTTTAGATCAAGGCCACCTTGTTTGGCAAGCATCATTGCCTCACCTGCTGCAACAAGGTGAATAAATGCCAACATATTTGTTATTACTTTGATAATCGATGCGTTACCTAGAGGACCCATGTAAAAATTCTGGCCTCCAACAGCTTCAATTACCTTCTTGCACTTTTCATAGACAGATAGTTCTCCGCCAATTAAAACTGTGATTTTTCCTGAGGCTGCTAAGTGAACTCCACCTGTAACAGGTGACTCCAAAGTATCTATACCTTTTTCAAGGGCAATGGCTGCAATCTCTTCAATGACATGGCGATCATTGGTGCTCATCTCCATCCATACGCCACCCTTTTTCAAACCAGCAAGAACACCGTTATCTGCAAGCATCACGTGCTTAACAACTGCAGGAGATGGCAAACAGGTAATAACGATGTCTACATTTTCTGCTAACTCTTTAGGAGAATCTGCCCACTTTGCACCCATCGCCAAAAGGTTTTTTGCAGCACCCTTGTCGATGTCGTTGACTGTTAAATCAAAACCATTTCTCTGCAAACTAGTTGCAAGGTGAACACCTAAATTACCTAAACCTATGTAGCCAACACGCATTACTTTTTCTCCCTGTTCCCTTGCTTCGTTCGTTTTAATTCTGCCGGTGGATCCTTTTAAAGATTTCGCACTAGTGCGAAAGAAAAGAAGGTTTTAGTTCAATGGTTCCTGATGCATCTCTAGGTGTAGACGTTGGCCGGTATATGGATGGGCTGCAGCAACTTCTTCGTTGAGTTCCACACCTAAGCCAGGATCAGTTGTTGGAAGGAAGTAACCGTTTTCCCAAGGCAAAGGCTTTTTAAGTAACTTGGAATGGAAGTTTTCCATCTTTCCAATTGACTCTTGAATGAGAAAGTTTGGTGTCGAAAGATCCACATGAAGGTTAGCTGCTGCCTCAATTGGTCCGGCATATAGGTGCGGGGCAATTTGTGCGTAGTGAACCTCTGCCATTGCTGCAATCTTCTTTGTCTCCATAATTCCACCGACGCGGCCAATGGCCATCTGCAAAATTGATGCGGAGTTATTGCGCAGTACTCGTGCGAACTCATACTTGGTAGATAGGCGCTCACCTGTTGCAATAGGAATAGTTGTACGCGATGCAACTCTTGCCATCTCCTCTGGCATATCTGGAGGTGTTGGCTCTTCAAACCAGAGCGGATCATACTTTTCAATTCTACGTGCAAGTCGGATTGCACTAGCAGGAGTTAACTGCCCATGTGTTCCTAGAAGTAAATCAACTTTTTCACCGACTGCTTCTCGTAACTGCTTTACAAACTTTTCTGTAAAGTCCAACATCTCGATAGATAGTTGGCGTGGATCAAATGCTGAGTATGGACCGATTGGATCAAATTTTAACGCTGTGAAACCATCCTTAATATAGACGGCTGCTCGCTCACATGAGATATCTGCATTTGAATAAACAGAGTTATCTTTACCTGGAGCTGGATAAATATATGTATAACTGCGCACACGGTCTCTGACTTTGCCGCCCAGTAAGTTATAGACAGGCTGGTTGGTCTCTTTACCCATGATGTCCCAGCATGCAGTTTCGATTCCAGAGAGAATTGCAACCATCGAAACATCTGGACGTTGAGTAAATCCTGCAGAGTATGCACGGCGCCATAGCGCTTCAATATCAAATGGAGATGTTCCAATTACATAGCGATCTACGACATCTTCAATCATTTTTTCTACAACAGAAGGATGGAATGGAACTGCATAAACTTCGCCGATACCTTCTATGCCAGTATCTGTTGTGAGTTTAACAAAGACCCAAAAGGAACCACCATCATGTGGAGGGGGAGTGCCGACTACAAATACCTTGGCACTTACTATCTTCATTACATCCCCTTAATTAATCTGAACACTTTGAATTCTAAATTATTTGATTTTTACAACATCTTTTTCATTGTTAAAACTGAACTTCGGTACCCGCGCATTCGCGCGGGTACCGAAATATTCAGTATCAGTTTACGAACTACAAATTACGCTGTGAAACCAACTGTGCGAAGTGTGAAGTTGTTGAGTGAGTTACCACTTGGGTGACCTGCTCCAAATCCACTTACCTTTGCACTGTGTGCATCAAGCTTGTTGTAGAACGAAGTAACGATGTATCCACCCTCGTTGTACTCAATCTCTTGAGCATCAGCGATGATTTCGTTACGAAGAGCCTTGTTAGGAGTCTTAAGTGCTTTAGCAATCAGACCCTCAAACTCTGCGTTACTCCAACCTGTTTCCTTTGAATAGTCTCCACCGCAATAAACCAATGTGGCTCCTTGCAAGTAAGTACGGTTTACGTAGTAATCCATAGCAAAGGTAGAAGCTCCTGGCCATCCGGTCCAGAAATCAGATGGTTGTGTGACCTTTACGTTCACGCCAGCCTGCTTTGCATTGAGTGCAAAGATCTGAGGAATTGTAAGCATTCCTGAAGCTTCGTCAGTTGTCTTCAATTCCATTTCAGGAATTGTCACACCTGATGCCTTGATAAGAGCCTTTGCCTTTTCAGGATCATAATCACGTTGCTTTAGCTTCGTGTTGTATCCCTCGTCGTAGCGACCAATTACGTCGTTACCCATTTGAGCAAAACCACTGTAAGCCTGCTTTACAACTGCTTCACGGTCGATCATCAAGCGGAATGCTTGACGGACCTTAACATCTGTAAATGGACCCTTTAGGCAGTTCATTGCGATTGGGACATAAGCACCAGTCTTAGCGTTTAGAACAGCAAGCTTCTTGTCTGCTCTAACAGCACTTACCTGTGCGTTTGGTAGATCTGTAATGACATCTACTTGACCGCTCTTTAGTGCATTTACGCGAGCTGTCTCATCAGGTAGAGAGATGATCTCTACTGAATCAACATATGGCTCGCCTGTACGCCAGTAGCTTGTGTTCTTTGTGTAAACACTCTTAACACCTGGTGTAAATGACTTGAACTTGAATGGACCAGTTCCAACTGGGGCTGTTGGGTTATATCCAACAGGAACAATACCCATTGCATAGTCTGAGAAAAGCTCATCAAAAGTTACGTTCGCAGATTTCAATGTGATTGAAACTGTGTATGCATCAACTTTCTTTAGCTTTGTTAGGTCAATACCTGAAATTGCACCTGAGCGAATTGCCTTAGTCGCTGGATCAAGGATGCGTCGAATAGTAAAGATGACGTCGTCAGCTGTAAGTGCGCGGCCGTTGTGAAACTTGACGCCCTTCTTTACGCGAACTGTCCAGACGTTACCTGTCTTGTTAGGTGTAAATGAGTCAGCAAGTTCGTTGACTAGCTTAAATTTTGAATCGCGAGTTACCAAGCGATCGTACAACTGATATTGACGTGCAGTATCAGCAGTAAAACCGCCAAGGTGTGCATCTTGTGTTTCAGTAGTGCTTCCAGAGCCAACTCCAACACGGAGTACTCCACCTTTTTTGATTCTTGCAGTTGCTGCATTTGCAGATGGTGCAAGCATCGCTCCGCTACCGGCAATGAGGAGACCGCCAGCAGCAGTTCCCATCAACAGTCCGCGGCGAGATAGCTCGTTAACTGCGTTGTTATCTTGTTCTTGCATTTTTTTCCTCTCCTAGGTAGGAAAGATTAGGCACTCG
>WLEB01000022.1 GCA_009704505.1 Actinomycetota bacterium
CGGAACCCGTATTCTCCCTCATAACTGGATTTGTACCAAACCAACAGGTGCAATTAATTTGTTGAAATTACCTTTGCCCCAGCAACTGGCCCATAAGCCTGCACAACGCTTCCAACTACTCCGCTTGAGGTTAAGGCCACTGCAAGATCCAACCCAGAATCTTGATCTGCCACTAAAAAGGCAACCGTTGGTCCAGAACCAGAAACTATTGCACCTAACGCCCCATATTCCTGACCAACATCTAATACCAAACGAATAGCAGGACGCAGTGAACATGCAGCAAGCTGTAGATCATTTACTAATGCTGCGCCAACACCTGGTGCATCCGCAGCAAGTAGTGATTGCATTAAAGCTTCGTTAGTTTGTGGTTCAACAATTTCAAGTTCACCGCGCAATCGATCGCACTCTGCATAAACTGCTGGCGTTGATAGACCAACGGTGGAAACTGCCAACACCCAGTGATATGTACCGCGAGAAAGGGCGGCAGTTAACTGATCGCCGTGGCCAGTACCAATTGCCGTTCCACCGCTTAACATAAATGGAACATCGCTTCCAATTTTTGCTGCGATCTCAGTCATTTCTTCGCGCGTCATATCAAGTGAATACAAATAATCTATTCCAATGATTGTTCCTGCAGCATCTGCGCTACCACCTGCCATTCCGCCAGCAACAGGAATTGATTTCTTAATTTCAATGTGTGCATCAACTGTTAGGTCATATTCTTTTGAGATTAGTGACACAGCTTTTGCAGCAAGATTATTGGCATCTGCCGGAACGCCATGGGTTTGATCACCAATTACGCTAATTGTTAGGCCAGAACCAGGTTCTCCTAATTTAATTGTTATGTCATCAAATACAGAGATTGCTTGAAAAACTGAGACTAGATTGTGATAGCCGTCGGCCTCTTTGGGTCCAACTGAAAGTTGTAGGTTGACCTTTGCAGGAACGCGAACGGTCACACTTTTGACTGGCATGATGCGACCCTATAACTGTGACTAGAAAATGTCAGGTGCAACGGCTGCGATCTTACAAAAACCTTCAATCTCTAAGGCCTCTCCGCGAAGTGTGGGATCAATACCAGCCTTAATCAATATCTGCTCTGCTGCTGCCGATGATCCGTATAGCCCTGAAAGCGCCGATCTCAACATCTTTCGCCGTTGAGCAAATGCGTTATCAATTATTGTAAACACTTTAACTCGCATCTCATCATCACCGGGTGTTGGGCGCCTGGTGAATCCGACTAGCTTTGAATCTACATTTGGTGCGGGCCAGAAAATAGATCGAGAAACTGCTCCAACATTTTTCACATCTGCCCACCATGCTGCTTTAACGCTGGGAATTCCATACTCTTTTCCACCAGGTTTTGCAGTAAGTCGATCAGCAACCTCAGCTTGAACCATTACAACGCCAGATCTGATCGTTGGGAATTTTTCTAGCAAATGCAGGAGCACAGGTACTGAAACGTTATAGGGCAAATTTGCAACTAAGACAGTTGGCTGCCCAGGCAGTTCAGTAATCTTTAGGGCATCCTGATTAATAACTGTCAGATTTTCTGGATGATCAAAGTACTGCGCAACTGTTATTGGTAGTTGTTGGGCAAGTCTTGAATCTATTTCAACAGCAATAACTTCTTTAGCGATATCAAGAATTGCCAGAGTCAGCGAACCAAGACCTGGGCCAATTTCTAAGGCAATATCATCTGGTGTAACACCAGCGGTTCTGACGATTTTGCTGCAGACATTTGAATCAATAACAAAGTTTTGTCCAAGGGACTTAGAAGGCTTTAGATCTAATTGAGCAGCTAGTTCGCGGATCTGCGCCGCTCCAAGCAATGTCATGGTGCAAAGGATCCAAAGATTCGTTCGGCGTTATCACTTAACGCGCTGGCTAATTCTGCTAGATCTTGATTACGTTCTGCGGCCATTGCCCGAACAATATTTGCAATCTGTGCAGGTGTATTTCCTGCCCCGCGATGTGGTGTTGGTGCTAAAAATGGTGAATCAGTTTCAACCAATAACTGATCTAAAGGAACAAGCTTTACTGCTTCCCTTAATTCAGGTGCGTTTTTAAATGTCAATGTTCCTGCAAAAGAAAGAATGTATCCACGTTCGATACAGATTTTTGCCATTGCAACATCACCTGAAAAGCAATGAAAGATAGTCTTTTCTGGCGCCCCAACTTCTGATAAAACTGAAAGAACATCATCGTGTGAATCTCGATCATGAATTACTAAAGCTTTATTCATGCGCTTTGCTAAATCGATATGCCACTTAAATGATTCTTGTTGACGTGCTCTTAGCTCTGGTGGTGTGCGGAAATAATCTAATCCAGTCTCTCCAATTGCGCGGACACGAGGATGCTGAGCTAGTTGTTCAATTATCTTTAGATCTGCATCTAAATCTTCTACAACTGGCGCCTCATTAGGGTGCAGTGCAACTGCTGCCAATACAGAGGTATTCCATTTTTCCGCGGCATTTACACACCAACGTGATTGCTCTGCTGAGTAACCAACTTGAACTATGCGATCAACATTTACTGATTTGGCCTCTGCAATGACATCTGCAACTTCCTTAGAATCAAATGCAGCATCAGTAACAATCTCCATGTGTGCGTGTGCATCAACAGTGGGCACTGGTAATGGTTCCGGCAGTGGAGCACGCGGACGATCAATGTCGCGATTGTGGCGATCTGCCATTTTAAATTAAGCAGTAACTTCTAGTCGTGGAAACAAAACTGGAGTCTTTGTCACTACTGCGTCTTTTGGCAACTGCCCCCATTTAGCAACAGATGAAATTGTTTGTGCGCTCAAATCTCCAAGTGTTGGTTGAGCACCAAGACTTTGCCACAAAATCTCGCATGTATCAGGCATGAGCGGATTTAAAAGAACTGCCAGTGCTCTTAGGGATTCTGCGGTGTTATATAGAACTTCTTCTAAAACTTCTTTATTACTTGGATCTTTTGCAAGGATCCATGGCTCTTTTTCAGTGACATACCCATTTACCTTTTTGCAAAAATCCATAATTGCAACTATTCCACCTTGAAAATCTAGGGCGCACATTGCTGCATCTGCTGTTAAAACTGTTTGCTTAAGCGCCTCCTCTAATCCGGCATCTTTAGAAACGGCAGGAAGAACACCACCACAGTATTTTTCAATCATGGCAGCACTTCGTGAGGCTAAATTACCAAAATCATTTGCAAGCTCTGATGTGTATCGGGCGCTCATATCTTCCCAAGAAAATGAACCATCTGTGCCAAATGGAATTGCTCGCAAAAAGTAATAACGAAAAGCGTCAACGCCAAAGTGATCGGTGATGTCTTTCGGGGCAATACCTGTGAGCTTGCTTTTGCTCATTTTTTCTCCACCAACGAGCAACCAGCCATGTGCAAATACTTTTTTAGGAACATCAAGGCCAGCTGCTATCAACATTGCAGGCCAAATCACGGCGTGAAATCTCAAGATATCTTTTCCAACTAAATGAACATCGGCAGGCCATGTCTGTGCAAATTTTTTGCCACCATCAGATGTTGCTTCATCGGTTAGTCCTACCGCTGTTGCATAGTTAAGCAGTGCATCAAACCAAACGTAAACAACTTGATCTGTATCCCAAGGAACTGGGATTCCCCAATCAAATGTTGAGCGAGAGATTGAAAGGTCAGATACTCCCCCTTCAAGAAATGAAATTACTTCATTACGTGCACTTTCTGGTTGGCAGGCTTCGGGATTGCTGCGGTAGTGATCAAGTAATGGTTGTGTAAACTCTGACAACCTAAAAAACCAATTGTTTTCGTTGACCAATTCAATTGGTTTGCTGTGGATAGGGCAGCACTTTGCACCATCAATTTCAATCAAATCTCCAGGCAGCTTGAACTCTTCACATCCCACACAATATGGACCTTCATACTTGCCTGCATAAATGTGGCCAGAGTCCTTGAGTGATTGAAGAAATTTCTGCACACGTTCTGTATGTCGTTTTTCAGTCGTGCGAATAAAGTCATCATTTGCAATGTTTAGATGTTCCCAGTTTGGTTTCCATGCATCAGCTACAAGTTTGTCGACCCACTGTTGAGGGGCAACATTGTTTGCCTCTGCAGTACGCATAACTTTTTGTCCATGCTCATCTGTTCCAGTTAAAAACCAAACAGATTCACCCTTTTGACGGTGCCAACGAGTTAACACATCACCGGCAACAGTTGTATATGCATGACCAATGTGGGGTGCATCATTGACGTAATAAATAGGCGTCGTCAGATAGAAGGACTTGGTCATTGGCTCATCTTATTCGCATCAACGACCGCGGCATAAACAAGACGTTTAGATATCCCAAATTCATCGGCCACTGTTGCAATTGCGCCTTTTCGATCCATGCCAGCGGCTTCAAATTCCTTTACCCGCTTGACCATCTCATCTGCGGTTCGAAGAGCCGAATCAACTTCTGCGCCGGCAATCACTAAAGTAATTTCTCCCAATACTTCATTTACATTTGCCCAACTCAATAACTCTGAAAGCGTGCCTCGAATAGTTTCTTCATAGCGCTTAGTCATCTCGCGGCAAATTGCAGCTTTTCGTTCTGAACCAAAAACTTCAACTGCATCAACCAGAGATTCTTGTAATCGATGTGGTGCTTCAAAGAAAACCATAGTTCTTTCTTCAAATCGCAGTTTTTCAAAAGTAGCAGACCTGGCTCCGGCAGTTCGTGGTGGAAAGCCTTCAAAAGAAAAACGATCTGTTGGTAAACCTGAAAGTGCTACTGCCATAGTGACCGCACTCGGACCTGGCATTACGCAAACTTCGAGGTTCTCGGCAATTGCCTCTCGCATTAATCTAAAACCTGGATCACTAATAGTTGGCATACCTGCATCTGAAACAACTAAAACCGTTGCACCATTTTTTAATTCAGAGAGTAGTTCTTTTGTTCGTTCTTCTTCATTGCCTTCAAAGAAAGATAAAACTTTTCCAGTGAATGTGACCTCAATATCTTGGCATAAGCGATGAAAACGTCTGGAATCTTCTGCAGCAATAATCGTTGCGTTCTCGATTGCACTCTTTAGTCGGCTGCTTGCATCCCCAGGATTTCCCAATGGAGTTGCAGCT
This sequence comes from Actinomycetota bacterium, assembly GCA_009704505.1. Taxonomy (GTDB): domain Bacteria; phylum Actinomycetota; class Actinomycetes; order Nanopelagicales; family Nanopelagicaceae; genus Planktophila. The sequence goes on from WLEB01000022.1 coordinate 5,093, forward strand.
AAAATGAGCGTCATGGCGTAATACTCTCAGTATTTTTGAGTAATGGCGCATACCCTTGTCCGGTGACCGCCGCTATAGCCCCAGTTATCGTCGCAATTGCATCATTTGTGCTGAGGTTATTTAACTTGGGTTCACCTAAAGGTTTTATCTTCGATGAGCTTTACTACGTTGATGGGGCCCGAGATCTCCTTAATTTCGGAGTAGAAGTAACGGGTGCAGATCCAGAGTTTATTGTTCACCCACCTGTAGGTAAATGGCTTATTGCTACAGGGATTGCAATCTTTGGCGATAATGAATTTGGTTGGCGTTTTGCCACAGCAGTCTTTGGAACCTTGCTAATTCTTTTAATTGCACGTTTAGTTCATGTACTTTTCTATTCACCAGTTTTAACAGCCCTTGCTGCTGGATTAATGGCATTGGATGGTCTTTTGTTAGTCCATTCACGAACTGCTCTTCTTGATTTGTTTTTAACTTTCTTTACTCTCTTAGGTATCTACCTATGGAGTCGAAACAGACATTGGTGGGCAGGATTAGCCTTTGGATTAGCAATTGGTTGTAAATGGAGTGCTATTTATTTCATAGCAGTCGTAGTCTTCATAACTCTTTACCGAATTTTGGTAACACACGATATTCGACAGACTCCTCGCAAAATTGCAGGAGTTCTCACTCGATATGGCTTGATTCCTTTAACTGTTTACATTATGACTTGGTTAGGTTGGTTTCTCTCTGATCGAGGGTGGGACCGTCAAAGTTCAGGCAATCCGATTATTGCGCTGATTAATTACCATGCTGAGATGCTTAGTTTTCATGTTGGCTTGACTGAAAAACATCCTTATCAATCTCATCCTTTGGGTTGGCTAGTGATGTCTAGACCTACGTCATTTTTCTATGATTCACCAAAAGGTTGTGGAAAAGATGAATGCGCACAGGAAGTTTTGGCTTTAGGCACACCATTTTTGTGGTGGATCGGAACAGTAGCAATCTTGTTTGTTGTTTACCGTTGGATTAAATCTCTGAAAAATCGAACCACAGATCATGCAGCTAATATTGTCATTATTGGATTAGTGGCTGGTTATCTGTCGTGGTTTGCAATACCTGATCGAACTATGTTCACTTTTTATGCAATTATCATTCAGCCATTTTTGATTCTGGCGATCATCTACTGTGCAAAATTACTGCTTGAAAGCAATATGAATCCCCTTGTAACTCAAGGCATTGTTGCGGCTGGTTTCATTGCCATCTTTATCTGCTTTTTATACTTCTTGCCTCTCTTTACAGGTCAATTAATCACCTATGAACAGTGGCAAGATCGAATGTGGTTTGATTCCTGGATCTAAGTTGTTATTCATTAGCAGCGCGAGATTGATTTAACCTTTCGACAGCTTCTTCTGCTAATTGTTGATCAAATATTTCATCTCGAGATGGTGACGCAGCCGCCAAAGCCTGTCTTTCAAGTAGTTCTTGCTCTTCTGACCACTGTCCGGGGGTTGTTAGATCAATGACTCGTTTTGAGGCAATAGCTTTTGGTGCGTTCACATAAGTAGGCACGGGTACTTCAGATGGTTGCCATACATTTTGATATGTTGCAGAACCGCGCGGCACAATTACTACACCTTTTAATTCGCGCTCTGACAGAGGAATCCAATGTTCAGTGTTTGCTTTTGGTTGCACAACTTCAGCTAAGTTTGTTGCTGATACACCGGAACTGCGACGATGCAACTGAGTAACACGGCGCTTATGCAATTGATCAGCGATTACATGTCGCCGCACATTTGCAATGTAAACCAACATTGCAGAAAGTGGTACGAGTGCATAGAGAAATGGCATGGTGTTCATAAAGCCTCCAACAATTGTTGTCACAATTGAAAATGCAATGATTAGAAAAATTATTCTTCTTCGCAAAAGTAATTGTCGAACTTTTGCTTCCCTATCTAAATCAATATGAATTGCTCCTGATGAATTGGCACCGCCTGGTGATTGTGCTGCGACAACTCGAAGGGCAATCTTGAATTGCTCAACTGATTTTCCTGAAAATTCATTACGGTCATGGATCCAGCGGGGCGCAAAATATGCAACCCACATCCCGATGATTGCTAGATAGATTAGACCCGAAGCCATAATGGTAAATCTTAAAGAAGCCCCCAGATTTTTCGGGGATTTAAGCACTACTAAAGCCCAGGATTTTCCTTCACAAAAACTATGTGATCTCGCCAATCTCCGTCGATATGTAAGTATCGAGGCCTCTGCCCCTCAAGAATGTAGCCCGCCTTTTCAGCTACTTTTCTGGAAGCTGCATTCTCAGGACGTAAATTAATTTCAATACGGTGCAGATTTAACTCTTTAAAGGCATATTCGGTGAGCATTTGAACGGCCATCGTTGTATATCCGCGATTGGCAAAATTGCGATCGATCCAATATCCAATGTGACCGCCCCGCATGGCTCCGTAAATCACGCCACCCAAAGAAATCTGCCCAATTAAATTGGGCCCTTTCCAAATTGCAAAGGAAAAAGATCGACCGTTGCGGGCCTCGTTTTGAAGGGATCTCACCATTCCAATAAAAGTTGGAAGTTCTGCAACTTTTTCTTGGCTAATGCTGGGAATTGTTGCCTCCCAAGGAGACAACCAATCTCTATTTTCTGCTCTAACACGATTCCAATTCTTCATATCTCGAAATCGCAATGGTCTTAAAGTTAACTCATCATTTTTTAATTCTATTGGCCATGCTCTACTCATAATTGCCTATATATATCCTAGATATAACGTCGCTCAAGGACGACGACGTTTACACGATCACCAGTTTTAAATGAGGTATCTACCTCTGAGATTGCAATGAATGCATTTGCATCAGAAAGTGTTGACTGCTCATCTTGAGATTCCAAGGGTGTAACTGACTTTCCGTCTTCTGCCAATACTGCACGGATGTAAGAGCGCAAACCTTCTGTCGATTCAATTGGCTTTTCTAATGCTGCTTTGACAGAAGGACGATGGATAGTTGATGCGCCCAACATTGTTCTAATCATTGGTCGGACAAAGAGCTCAAATGAAATGTATGCAGCAATTGGATCACCTGGAAGTGTTACAACCGGAGTTTGATCGGGACCGATAACTCCATAGCTATGTCGCCCACTGGCTTCTATCGCCATATCAACGGTTGTAATTGTTCCCAAAGATGAAAGAGTTCGCGTAATCAGATCAAATGAATCATCATGTCGTTCTCCAGAAATGATAATCAAATCCGCACGAACTAATTGATCTTCAATAACTTTCTTTAACTCTTCTTCTGTTTCTGGAATTGAATGCACGCGATAGGCAACTGCGCCCACTTCACGCACTGCAGTTGTTAACAACCAAGAATTAGTCTCATATTCATCACTGGAATTTTTAAGTTGTTGGCCTGGCTCAACAAGATCTGGTCCCGCCGACAGCACAACTACTCGAGGGTGTGGTCTAGTTGGTAAATGATCGCGACCGATTGAAGCCGCTAAGCCAATCTGTGTAGAGCGGATTCGTGTACCTGATCGCAAAACCAATCGTTCGCCCGCATAAATATCTTCAGCCAATGTGGCTCCATGAGCATCAAGCAAGGACATCTCAAAAGGCTCGAGTGGCTTACAAATTGATAGGAGTGAAGTGAGAAACTCATCCACCCGCGTGTGTTCTGGCATAATCAAACCCTACTTCTATTAAGTTTTATCTTTGGGATTTCATGGGAGATTCAAATGGGCGTTGACAAACAGCAGATAAGAGAGCGGGCTCGCCGCGATCGTTCGCAAAAATTCATTCCATCAAATTTTAATGTGATTTTGAAAGCACCCGAGATTCAAGCAGCTGCAGGGATTGCTTCCTATATTTCCTATGAAACCGAGCCCAGCACCGAAGAGATCAACCAAGCATTTTTACGAAGTGGGAAGAAAGTTTATTTACCGAGAATTAATGGTGATCTTCTTGAATGGGTTGATTGGAATGGGGAACAGAGTTCTCTTCGTGCTAAGAAAAAAATATTTGAACCTACTGGTGATGCAATAACGGACCTGTCAGTAATCACAGCGATCGTGGTACCCGCATTAAGAGTTGATCAATCAGGCTTTCGCCTTGGGCAAGGTGGAGGTTATTACGATCGATCTTTGCCGGCCTTGAATGCTTGGAAGGTTGGTTTGGTCTATCCAGGTGAACTCTCAAGTGAAGAGCTTCCACATGAACCGCATGATGTGCCATTGGATGCTGCAGCAACACCATCAGTTCTTATTCGTTTTAAACGTTAGGTAAATTGCGAGCCATTACAACGCGTTGGATTTGATTAGTTCCCTCATAAATCTGAGTTAACTTTGTATCGCGCATCATTCGCTCAACCGGATAATCACTGACATATCCATAGCCACCTAGAACTTGGATTGCATCTTGGGTAACCTTCATAGCAACATCACTTGCTAGACATTTGCTAGCGGCAGAGAAGAAGCGAAGATCTTTCTCATTATTCTCACTTTTTACTGCTGCCGAATAAGTCAGAAGTCGTGCAGATTCTATGTTCATTGCCATATCTGCCAACATAAATTGAATCGCTTGAAAATCGAAAATTGGCTTACCAAACTGTTGGCGCTCATGTGCATACTTTGTTGCAACATCAAATGCACCTTGTGCTAAACCAATTGCCTGCGCAGCAATTGTTATGCGCGTATGGTCAAGAGTGTCCATTGCTAAGCCAAAACCTTTTCCAACTTCACTGATTCGTCGGTCATCACTTAGCTGAACATTGTCAAAATAAACTTCGCGAGTTGGTGATCCGCGCATTCCCATTTTCTTCTCTGGGGCGCCAAATGAAACACCAGGATCTGATTTTTCTACAATAAATGCTGTGATTCCTTTTGTACCAAGTGATGGGTCACCTTGTGCGACCACGGAATAGAAATCTGATTCACCAGCATTTGTGATCCATTTTTTACTTCCGTTTAAAACCCAACCATCACCAGAACGCTCAACCTTTGTACGAAGAGCAGCCGCATCTGATCCTGCTTCAGATTCTGAAAGGCAGTAAGAAAATCCTGAACCTTTAACTAACTGAGGAAGCCAACGCTTTTTTTGCTCCTCATTGCCGCCAAGTAATAGTGGAACTGATCCCAATTTATTGACTGCAGGTATCAAAGAGGAAGAGCCACAAACTCGCGCAACCTCTTCAATGATCAAAACTGTAGCAAGTGCATCGGCGCCATCGCCGCCGTACTCTGTAGGAACATGAGCTGCAAATAAACCATTCTTAATCAGTGCATTTTTTGCTTCAACTGGAAAACGGTGTTCCTCATCAACTGCCTGCGCATGTGGTGCAATTTCTTTTTCAGCCAAAGCTCGTACGCTTGCACGCAACTCTTTATATTCGGAAGGAAGATCAAATACATTGTCCATTAGGAACCATTCTTTTCGCGTTGAGCAAGCTGTTGCAGATACAAATTATAGTCGGCTAACTCATCTGGCTGCCCCATGGCTGCGCTACGTGCAATGTTTCGATCAAGCCTTTTACTCTCACGGGAGTCATCACGCATCCATTGAATAAAAGTTGCAATTAAGGCCAGAAGTATCGGCACCTCACCCATTGCCCAACCAATAGATCCTCCTAGTTTTTGATCCGCCAATAAATCTGAAACCCATGGAGTCTGAAGTGATGCGTAGTAGCCCTTATCAATCAATGTAGTAGTTGACATTAAAGCAACCGAGAAAAACGCATGAATGCTCATGGCAGCAAATAAGACCACTATGCGCAGTAGATGTGGAATCTTTCGTGGATTTGGGTCCACACCGATAATTACAGAGAAGAAAAGATATCCCGCTGCTAGAAAATGAAGGGTCATGAATAAATGCCCAACATGACTAGACATCATAATTGCAAACAAATCTGTGAAATAAAGAGCAAACAATGAGCCATCAAAAATAATGAGTGCCACGATTGGATTTGTAAAGATAATGCCAATTCTGGAGTGCAAAACTGCAATCAACGATCCTCTGATGCCACGCTCTTGAGGATTGCGCGCCTGTGGCAAAGTTCGTAAGGCTAAAGTAATCGGTGCACCTAGCACCAATCCAATTGGTGCAATCATTCCTATAACCATGTGCGAGATCATGTGATATGAAAAAGAAAAATTGGCATAAAGGCCTAATCCACCACTAGTTGCAAAATCAACTGCAGAGATTCCTAATGCAAAAGCGACAGTTCTACCTACAGGCCACTTGTCACCTCGTTTTGTAAGAACAACTACACCCTTTATATATAGGGCAACGAGCAAAACGAGTACACCAATGATTAAGGAGTTTGGTTCATAGCCAAACAAAACTCGTGACAATGTTGGTTCCCCTGGTGTGTTTATTCCAACGATTGAAAGTGCGGCGTTGAACTCTTGTTTGCCAGGACGATCAGGAGAAGCATTTGAACTTAACCAGGTTCCCATGACCACAGTTATGCCCATGATTAATGCTTCAACTGCTAGAAGTCTTCCAAAACTAATCCAATTGATTTCGCTCTTCTTTTCCAAATTCTTGCGGTGTAGATATCCAAACCCAATTAATATGATTGTTGCGATCGATTTAGCAACCACTACACGTGCATATGCTGAATCCCATGCATCAATGAAATTAAGTCGTGCCCAAGCATTTATAACTCCGCTTAGAACTACTGCTATGGCAGACCAAAGCGCCAGCTGACTAAACCTTGGGACAGCAATAACTCGGTCGGTTGAAGAAAGAAAAGCAATTGCAAAGATTCCGCCCACCCACAAGCTAAGAGCAATAACATGAATGACTAGTGAGCCAATGACCAACATGTGCGACCCGCTTGATGCAGCATGGCTTTGAAAAACAGGTGCTGTAATGCCTGCCAATGCAATAAACATTAAAACTGTGGTGGTGACAACAGAGCGAATTTTAAAGGCGGCGATAATGACAACAAGAGCGACCAGTGCCTGAAAAGCAAGATACTTACCAAGAGTTATTTGTGTGACAAAAGAACGTAGAACTGTTAGATCTAATGCATCTTGAATCGAACTTGCCAGAATTGTTGCAAGAGTAAGAACAATTGTTCCAATTGATCCGATAAACCATACCAAAGCTGAAATCTTGAGGAGTGATCTTAACTTTTCACTGGATGTAGAAAATCTTCCGCCGATATCAAGTAGTAGAAAGGCCATGGAAAGTAAAGAGCCGACAGCTGCAAAAGATCCGGCAAGTTGTAAAAACTTGAAACTAAGGGTTAATGAACTCATCTTTCAGAAAAAAGTTTACGTGCATATAGCGAAAGACCAATAGTTACGATTACTGCGCCAATTAGAAGCAAAATCACAAATACATTGGTGGCCCAACTGCTACTCGCTGGTGACTGATCCTGAGTAGGTTCTGGGCTTGGTTCGACAGGTGCAATATTACTTGGTGCTAAATACTTAAATGAAAAATCGCCTTCCAAAGGTACATCGCCATCTGAGAGTAATGAATAGGTAACTTTATACATTCCAGTGACAACCAGTGTTTTCAACCCAACTGATGCACTTAAATCTGAAATTGAAATTGTTCCATTATCTACCCGATCACCATTTGGATCTTTGACAGTTATTACATTTGCATCTATCGCATCAGCTAATAACGGAAGTTGTCCTGTAATAGTGACATTAGTTGGAGAAACAGAAACAGTTGAACCACTAATGGGAGATGTGCTAACCAAGGTATTTGCACCTGCAGAGTATGCGCTGAAAGAAAGAGAGCTGAAGGAAAGGAGTATTGCTAGTGCAGAAAATCGAACGCTAACTTTTGTCATCTCTACTTCCTCTCAACTTCTACGGATGCGGCACCTGAAAGCGCCTCAATTCGCTCCAATCGTCTCATTTCTTTACAATTAATGCATGCCCCACAAAAAATGCGGCTAATGAACGGGCAGTGAACCAACGTCTAGTGCTGGGATAGGAGGAGCCAAGATGCCTACATATCAATATGCATGCATCGCATGTAGCCATGAGTTTGAAGTGGTCCAAAACTTCTCAGATGAATCTCTGACAAAGTGTCCTGAGTGCCAAGGCGAGATTCGTAAGATTTATTCGGCGGTCGGTGTGGTCTTTAAGGGTTCTGGCTTTTATAAAACCGATTCAGCAAAAAAATCTGTTTCGCCTGACCCTCCAAAGGCGTCGCCAATATCACCTGCCCCTAGCTCTGATTAATCTTGGTGGTGTGGCGGTTTATCTGAAATAATTTCGGCATCTCGTTTTGCTTGTTCTGCCGCAGCTTCTGGATCAATCTCATCAGAAGTAACTTGCGGAAAGAGATCACTCATAACCGAGAGTCTACCCACTTACTATGAAATGAGAACTCTGTGTTTGAAAGCCTAGGCCGCGTAATCGTTCGACACCGCAAATCTGCGGTCGCCTTGTTTATCATCAGCGTGCTTGTTTCAGGGGTTATCGGATCCTTAGTGTTTAGTCGACTTGATTCAGGTGGTTACTCCAACCCAGCAAGTGAGTCTTACAAGGTTTATGAGTACCTTAAAAATGATTTAAAGATTGAAGATCCTGCGATTGTTGTTGTTGTGGATGCAGAAGTAGTCGATGTTACAGATCCTGCTGTTGTGCAAAAAGCAGCAACCCTTGAAGCAAAAATTGCGCAAGAACCTGGTGTAGAAAGAACTCTTTCGTATTGGAGCTCAGGTGGCCTGGACTCTTTGAAATCTAGCGATGGCAAGGCTGCATATATTTTAATTTATGGCGATGGAGATGCATTTAGCCCAGAGAGTCAAAAGCTCGGCAAGTTTTTTCAGGAAAACTATGATGGCTCTTATGAAGGTTTAACCCTCTATGCCGGAGGTGTTGGCGTTGTTAGCCACGCAATCACAAAAAAGATATCCGATGATTTAAAAATCGCAGAAGCTGTTTCGATTCCACTTACTTTTATTCTCCTTGCATTTGTCTTCGGTGCACTTGTTGCATCAGCAATGCCATTAATCGTGGGTGTTGCAGCAATTCTCGGTGCATTTTTTATTCTCTACCTCTTTACATTGTTTACCGATGTAAGTATCTATGCTTTGAATCTAACGACAGGTTTGGGTCTTGGTCTTGGTATTGACTACGCCTTACTCATGGTGAATAGATTCCGTGAAGAGCTAAGGCGAGGTAAATCCGTTGAGGACTCTGTAATTACGACTGTTGCAACTGCTGGCAAAACAGTGTTTTATTCCGGACTTACAGTTTTAGTTACGCTTTTTTCACTGACATTTTTCCCTCTACCATTTTTGAAATCTTTTGGTTACGCAGGAGTTTCAGTTGTAACAATTGCAGTAATCGGTGCAATAGTTGGACTGCCTGCAATTTTGGCAGTAATCGGTAAAAAAATTGATAAAGGTGTCATTCTTAAATCTTCAATCACACCAAAAGATGATGGTCGATGGGCGCAGACCGCACGCTTTGTTATGAAAAGACCTGTTGCAGTAGTAGTTCTATCACTTATTTTTATGGGAATACTGACAGCACCCATTGCAAACATTAAGTTCTCACAGGGTGATGCACGCATGCTTCCGGCAACAAATAAAGCAGCAATTGCAACTGCGCTTCAAGCTGACAGATTTGCTGGGCGCACCGGTGAACCAATTGAA
>WLEB01000023.1 GCA_009704505.1 Actinomycetota bacterium
TCGAACCTGTGCGCATGCCTTCGGAGGGCAACGCTCTATCCCCTGAGCTACGGGGGCTCTGTGGGCTTACTACACAAGGTTATCAGCGGGTGCAAAGTTGTGTGCATACTGCAAGAATCTGCCTATGAATTCAATTGCTTATTTCGCAACTGGTTGTTTTTGGGGAGCCGAACGTCGCTTTTGGCAGATGGATGGCGTTATTGAAACAAACGTTGGTTATATGGGTGGAAATCGACCAAACCCAAATTATGAACAAGTCTGTACTGGTGTTACAGGCCACGCCGAAATGGTAAAAGTTGTATTTGATTCTTCCAAGATTTCTTATCAACAATTACTTGAAGAGTTTTGGGTAATGCACGATCCAACATCCCTTAATCAACAAGGCGGAGATATTGGAACGCAGTATCGCAGTGCTATTTACACAACTGATGATTCTCAGCAGGCCACAGCTTTGGCCTCTAGGGATCAATACCAAAGAGCGTTAACAGCTGCAGGGTTAGAACAGATCTGTACTGAGATTTTAAGCGCCCAAGGTGTTGAGTACTACCCGGCAGAGGAGTACCACCAAAAATACCTCCAGAAAAATCCAAATGGCTATGACTGCCACTCCAGTACAGGGATTGCATACCCAACATCTGCGGTGATCAATTGAGCTCTCAAAGCAACGCCGATAAAAACAAGTCAGGCCAAAATCAATACCCAGTAAAAATTGATGAACAGGCACTGGCTGCCCGAGTAGATCCACTCTCTTATGACGTGCTGCGAAACGCTGCAACAGAGCGCCCCTTTACAGGTGAATACACCGACACAGAAACAGTTGGTGTGTATAAATGTAAAGCCTGCGCCGCCGAACTATTTAGAAGTGAGACAAAGTTTCATTCAGGATGTGGCTGGCCATCTTTTTATGCACCAAAGGCAGATGATGCTGTGCACCTGATAGAAGATCGCTCCCTATTTCCAAGAGTGCGGACAGAGGTCCTTTGTGCATCGTGCGGATCTCACCTTGGACATGTTTTCGATGGTGAAGGCTATGACGTTCCAACAGATCAACGCTGGTGCATCAACTCCGTATCGCTGGTCTTAGAACCGCAATAATCAGCGATTAGTTACAAGGAAAAAGTTGGATACTCATCTGTAACTAGAAGCAAGGCATATCCAACAACGCGGTTCCAGTAGGCAATAGTTCCCACAACACCTTCTGCACATTTTTCTGGATAGTTACCGGTAAATAAAATAGATAGCCAGCCAAATAAAGTTAAGAATGCTGCGTAGATGGCATAGAAAATTCCGACCAAATACAAAGGAATTGCAATAAACCACTTAATTAGCGGCAGCCATCTATTAAGGGCTTTTGCATCAACTTCTGGAAAAGTAACGCTGACTACATCATTTTCTTCAATAGAAGGGAACTGATCAGTAAGCAATAAGACGTATGCATCCACACGTGTTTGAAGTGAGAGCAATGCTTCATTAAATGAAAGAACATAGCTTGGGTAGATCTGACGAAAGACAATGGCTAAAGCCACTGGTAGTGAAATCAAACCAACCATGAAATAACTTGCATCACCACTGGATAGATCGGCTGCCGGTGCAAATGAAGCGATAAAAATTGCCATAGGTACAACTAAGACAAGGCGAAATAATGCAGTTAAACGGTTGCGCTCTGTTAAAGATACATCTATTTGGGTTTCAATTTGATTGCTCATACTCTAAATCTACCCCTTTACAGCGGTGATAGCCTTAATCCATGAGTGGATATGGGATAGAAGTTCCTCACCTTTTGGAGATGCAAACCTATACCAGCATAAACCGGCGAGAAATTCCCAGCATCGATCAGTGTAAGAGGACAGTTTAAATGTCAGTAAAAAATTACGATGTTGTCATCATGGGTGCAGGACACAACGGTTTAGTTGCGGCCACTTACTTAGCCAAGGCTGGAAAATCAGTTCTCATTCTTGAAGCAAATGATGAAATAGGTGGTGCAACACAAAGCGTGCAGGCATTTCCAGGCTTTGATGCACGTGTTTCTCGCTATTCCTATCTTGTTGCACTGTTGCCAGACAAGATTGTTAAAGATCTGAATCTAACCTTTGAGACTATCTCGCGAGATGTTTCAAGCTTTACGCCGTATTTAACAGCTAGCGGTGAAAATGAAGGTCTGTATGTATCCAGAAACTGGGATGCAAAAACAGAAGAATCATTTAAAGAGATTGATCCAACTGGCAATGAAGGCCGGGCCTGGCAGGGGTTTTATGCCGAAGTTGCAGAGTTTGCCCACAAGATTGCACCTACACTTTTACAGCCCCTACAAACTCGCTCACAGCTGCGTGAACAGATTAATCTGCCGAAGGTTTGGAAATATCTAATTGAAGATCCAATCGGTGAAGTTATTTGTGATCGATTTAAGGATGACATTGTTCGAGGAGTAGTTTTAACAGATGCTCTGATCGGAACATTTGCATCGGCATATGATCTTCAAGCAAATATCTGTTTTCTCTACCACCTCATTGGTAATGGAACAGGGGAGTGGAAAGTGCCTCGCGGAGGCATGGGAGCACTTGTTAATGAACTAGTGCGAGTAGCAACTGAATCTGGCGTTGAGATAAAAACAAATCAAAAAGTCGTTGCTATCCAAAGCACAAGTGATTGTGTGAAAGTTAGAACATCATCAGATGAGGAATTTACCGCCTCCCACTTTCTATCTAATGCTGCCCCTGGAGTATTGGCAGAGATTAGAGGCAAGAAAAAGCCTAAATCATTAGATGGCGCCCAGTTAAAGATAAACATTCTGCTCAAGCGTCTTCCACAGTTAAAGTCTGGGATAGATCCACAGTTAGCTTTTGCTGGAACCTTTCATGCAAATGAGAGTTTCACTCAATGTGAGGGCACATATAACGAGGCAAAGAACGGCAAAATGCCTACAAAACTTCCAATTGAAATGTACTGTCACACTCTGACTGATCCTTCAATTCTTAGCCCAGAACTATCAGCTGCTGGCTTTCATACCTTAACTCTCTTTGCACTTCACACACCTGCATCGTTATTTGATAAAGACAATGATGCTGCAAGAGCAGCCGCACTTGAATCTGCCTTTGCATCCTTGAATGAATATCTAGTTGAACCAATTCAGGATGTCATTGCAGCAATTGAAATTAAGACACCGCTAGATCTTGAGGAAGCGATTGCATTACCGCGAGGTAATATTTTTCATAGAGACTTGCAGTTTCCATTTCGCGAAGATGGTAGCCAGCCATCATGGGGAGTTGAAACCGATGACCCACGTATCTTTATCTGCGGCGCAGGTGCTACACGTGGCGGCGGTGTAAGCGGTATACCTGGCCATAATGCGGCAATGGCTGTACTTGGTAGCAATTAGACTTATTCAATGAACCTTCATCCTGAAACATCGGCGATTAGCGCAGGCCGACCAGATTCGGCGCCAGATGCATCAGTGAATCCGCCATTGTTTTTGTCTTCGACCTACCATGCAGGTGGTCCTGTTGGTTATGGACGTTATGGAAATCAAACGTGGAGCGCACTTGAAGAGGCAATTGCAGAGTTAGAGGGCGGACCAACACTTACATTTTCATCTGGCATGGCAGCAATTAATGCAGTCTTTTCTATTTTGCCTGTTGGTGCACCCGTAGTTGCATCACACGAGGGATATAGCGGAACTATGGGTCTGCTTAGTCAGTTACAGGCATCAGGACGCTTAGAAGTTCGCTTAGTTGATGTGACTAACAACGATGAAGTAATTGCTGCAATGAAAGGCGCCGCACTTGTTTGGCTTGAATCACCAACAAATCCATCCCTTGATATTGCAGATCTACCAACCCTTATTGCAGCTGCAAAGAAACTTGGCATCGGAGTAGGTGTTGATAACACTTTTGCTACCCCCTTTACTCAATTACCCCTATCAATGGGCGCAGATATATCAATGCATTCAGTAACAAAGTTTTTAGCAGGTCACAGCGATGTTGTGCTGGGATCACTTTCTACAAGTGATGAAGCGCTACTGAAAAGATTAGAAGAAGCACGTCGCTTTAATGGATCAATCCCAGGACCCTTTGAAGCCTGGTTGGCACTTCGTGGCATACGAACATTTCCAATTCGCTTTCGCGCAGCTGAAAGTAATGCAAAAGATTTAGTAAAGCGTCTGAGTGAGCATCCAAAGATTACAAAAGTTCGCTATCCCGGATTTGGAGCCGTCATCTCCTTTGAAGTAGATGCACCAGTTGAGGCCGTGCAAAAAGTCTGCGAATCATCGAAAGTCATTATTCATGCAACCAGTCTTGGCGGAGTCGAATCACTATGGGAGCGCCGCCGCCGTTGGGCCGGTGAAAGTATCTCTGTGCCGGAGCGGTTAATTCGCCTAAGCGTCGGTTGCGAACACGTTGAGGACCTATGGTCAGATATTGAACAGGCTCTTGGGGTTTTGTAGAGAAATTCTCAGAAATACAGAGTATTTTTAGCACATGTTTAAAGTATTTAGTCGCATAGCCGCAGCTGTTGCTGTGGTGCTTGTGGCTTTTCGCGCCGTCGGATCTTTTCTTTCGTGGGTTGAACATCAAGAAGATACCGTCGCAGATACATGGGTTGATGAAGACGAATTAGAAGATGTCTGAGATTCAATACATTCCAGGCAGTTGCAATATTGGTAAAGGTGAAATAAAGCGTAGACAATTTGTAGCTTTAATTGGATTATTTCTTTCTATCTCAACTTTAGTAACTCTCATTTCAATTGATGCACCAACAACTTCTCGCATTGGAATCTTTTTTCCACTAATGATTGCATCGGTTGGATTTATCCAATCACGCAGCAAGTTTTGCCTTGCCTATGGATTTGCAGGAACATTCAACTTAGGCAAACTCGGCGATATCTCAAGAGTGGCATCCCCAGAAGATCGTGCGGCAGACCGAAAAACTGCGCTCACGATTCTTGGAAAATCATTACTTCTTGCAGCTATAGCAACAGGAGTTGTTTTAGTACTACCCTTCTAAGTATGAAGATTTTAACTCATACTCGTAACGCAGCTTTGGCAGAAGACTTCAAAACCATCGTGGAAGAAAAACTCAACAGTATGGAACGCTTTAGCGTGGTGATTGACCGTGTTGAAGTCGAAGTACTGCATGAAAGCAACCCACATCAAGGAAAACACAAGCACAAAGTAATTCTGACTTCACATGGATCTGGTCCATTGCTTCGAGCTGAAGCTGCAGAGTTCAACGATTTAGCGGCTTTTGATTCTGCGATCAAAACTTTCGCACTCCAGATCAGGAAAATTCATGAGCGTACAAAAGATCATGACCGGACAACTCTTAGAAAAATGAAGACTGAGAGTTAAACGATCTCTGTTCCATCTTTTCTTGTTGCCGTTAAGCTTGCTACACCTGTAACAATCAATGATGCAAGTATTACTCCAAGGCTGACTTCAATTGTTATATGTGGAAGTGCCAAGCCGAGAAGATCATGGACGCCTGCGCCGTGGAAAGCTTCAATAATCATCTTGGTACCAATGAATGCAAGAATAAATGAGAGCCCTTTTGAAAGAAAGATAAGCCTTTGCAACAGACCTTGAATTAAGAAATACAGTTGGCGCAAGCCCATAAGCGCAAAGATATTTGCACACACAACAATATATGGATCTCGGGTAATTCCAAAGATTGCCGGAATAGAGTCAAGAGCAAAGATGAGGTCAGTAAAGCCCAAAGAAATCAGTGCGATAGTAAAGGTACTAGCACCTTTTGATCGCAGGAATGTGACTATTCGATCTTCTTTATATTCCTCTTCTTCGCTATCTTCAAAGAACATTTTGTAGGCGGTAAAGATTAGGAATGCGCCAAAAATGAAGAATGCACTGGAGAATTTCTCTAAGATCGCACTTCCGGCTGCAATAAATCCACCACGAAGAACTAAGGCAATAATAATTCCCAAGAGAAGAACTAATTGCTGTTTAGTTCTTTCAATCTGAAACCTAGCCAAAATGATAACAAAGACAAATATGTTGTCGACAGAAAGTGCGTATTCAGTCAGCCATCCAGCAAAAAACTCTTTTTGAGAGTTGGGATCGGTTGTCCAGTTGTTCATGAAATATCCAAAAGTCAACGCTGCTGCTACATATATAAGGGTCCAGATTCCAGCCTCTGTAATTGTAGTTTCCTTATTACGCCTAGCTATTGCAATCATTAAATCCATAATGATTACCAAGCATAAAATCCCTAGGGTGATGAGCCAGACAGCTGTTGATTCCATTGGGCGAGTCTGCCACTAAATGGGCAATAATCCAGCCATTTCTCAATTTCGGGAGAAACTATTTCAATTTTTCTTTACATTAGTTACAAGTAAGTGGATTTCTCGTGAAAGTTCCTTTAACTCCTTAAGCTCTATAAGAGCGGCTTCGTGAGTCTCACTTATCTGTTTTTCAACAATGGCAGATTGTACTTTTTGTCCGACCATAATTATCGAAAGTAATACCAACTGCAAAAATGTTTGAGCAACCCAACTGACAATTACGAGAGTGTCTCCAGATTCAATGGCCCTTGGTAATGAGATAAGAGCGATCGCGGCAAATATATAAGCACACCACATAGTGGCCACACCTGATGTTATTTTCTTTGCAATCCGTGTATTCAAGTTATTCATGAGTTAAACGATACACTTAATCCATGGATACTCTTTATATAGCCCTACTAATCCTCATATTGATTGGTATCGCTGGCCTTGGCTGGTTTTCATTTGTACTCTACAAAAAGCAACGACGCAACTCCGAAAAAGTAATTCGCGAGGTAAACAAGGCTTCAAGTGAAATAAAAAAGAGTATTTCCCACTCGTATTATCAAAGCGAAGCATACGCGCAACTAATCCAGCTTCTTGATTTTAAAGCATCATTGCCTGCAACTCGCGGTTGGGCCGCATCTCCAGATTTACTCCTGACTATTTATGAAACTATTAGTAGAACAAAACCATCACTAGTGGTCGAATTAGGTTCTGGAGTTTCTACTTTAGTAGCCGCAAAATCTGGTGCCAGAAAAGTCGTAAGTTTAGATGGTTCAAAAGAGTATGCCGAAAAGACCAGAGAGATGCTTAAGGAGCATAGAGTTCGCGGGGTTGACGTTCGATTTGCTGCACTCTTGCCCTACGTAAATGGTCTTACTTGGTATGACGTGTCAGTAATTAAGGACCTAAAGAAGATCGATCTATTAATAGTTGATGGCCCACCCGGAAACAACAATGCAGAGTCACGATATCCAGCGTTAAAAGAGTTCAAAGATAAACTCTCACCTAGGGCTATTGTCATTCTCGATGATGTAAAGCGAGAGGGCGAAAGAAAATTAGCAGAGGATTTTGCTGCAGCCCTGCCAAATCATGAATTAACTATTCTCAATCATGAAAAGGGCACTGCGATAATTTCGCCTCGATAAAGCTATGCAGATAACTCTCGAAGATGGGCTGCGCAGCGCCTGTGATCAGATCGTAGATACATCTACATTTGTTCGAGCAGTACTTTCTGGCCGGCGACGCAACATGCAGGTTGGTTTTGAACGAATTGATATTCGTTTGGTAGAAATCAAAGGGGTTCTAAATCTTCAGCTCATGCAAAATGATGGTCGTGCCACCACAACAAAAAATTTAGCCCCCGATCGCGTAGTAGTCCAAGAACTATTAGATAGTGGATATGCCAACATCATGGTTGAAAGCGTTTCGCAGGTCTATTCAATTCGAATAACAAAAAGCGGAGATGCTCAAGTACACATCGAAAAACGAGAGTCCCAACAGGTGCTCTCACACGATAAAAAGAAAGACCGCTTGTTAGATTCCTCCGATCCTTTTTTGTTAGAAGTTGGTATTGCAGATGCAAAAGGAGTAATCAAACCCTCTCGGCAAGATAAGTACAAACAAGTAGAAGAGTTTCTGCGGATACTTTCTCCAGCTCTAAACGCTGCTATTGCAGCAGGACATATTCAAAAGCCCACAGTAAAAACCCCACTCAATATCGTGGATCTGGGCTGCGGGCATGCTTACTTAACATTTGCTGCTCATCAATTTTTAATTAACTCTGGCATACCTGTAAAAGTTGTGGGAATCGATGTTAGAGTCGAAAGCAGAGATCGCAATAATGCAATTGCAAAGAAACTGGGCATTGAATCAACTATCGAATTTGTAGCAGAAGAGATCTCAAAAACAACATCGCAACCGGTAGATATCGCAATTGCACTGCATGCCTGTGATACGGCAACAGATGATGCGATCGGTTGGGCAGTAAATGGTGGTGCTCAGCTTTTACTGATCGCTCCATGTTGTCATCATGACATTCAAAAACAAATGGATGCTGCGCCAGAGCCATGGACAGCGCTAACAAAATTTGGATTAATGAAAGAGCGTTTGGCAGATTTGATCACCGATTCATTTCGCGCGCAGTTACTTCGTATTGCCGGCTATCGAGTAGAGATTATTGAGTTTGTTGCTGGTGAACACACTCCGAGAAATTTGATGATTCGCGCCGTCAAAACAGATGCCAAACCTGATGCGATAGATATTGCGAGATATCTAGAGATGAGCAGCCAATGGGGCGTTATCCCTGCCCTAGAAAAGAAACTTCCTACTCTTAACATCCGTTAGACTTGGCACATGTCCAAGGTCCTTTCTTCCCTTCCGGTTGGTGAAAAAGTCGGTATCGCTTTTTCCGGCGGGCTCGATACATCTGTTGCAGTTGCATGGATGCGCGCAAAAGGCGCAGTACCTTGCACCTACACCGCAGATCTTGGCCAATACGATGAACCAGATATTGATTCAGTTCCGGGACGCGCAAAAGAATATGGCGCAGAGATTTCTCGCCTTGTAGATTGCAAAAGCGCATTAGTTGAAGAGGGTCTTGCAGCTATTGCATGCGGAGCTTTTCACATTAGATCTGGTGGAAAACAGTATTTCAATACAACTCCTCTTGGACGCGCCGTTACGGGCACCATGCTTGTTCGCGCAATGCACCAAGATTCGGTTGAAATTTGGGGCGATGGTTCGACATATAAAGGCAATGACATCGAGCGCTTCTACCGCTATGGGCTTTTAGCTAATCCAAATTTAAGAATCTACAAGCCATGGCTTGATCAAGACTTTGTAACAGAGTTGGGTGGCCGCAAAGAGATGAGCGAGTGGTTGGTTAAAAATGGCCTGCCTTATCGCGACAGCACCGAAAAAGCCTATTCAACTGATGCCAATATTTTGGGTGCTACTCACGAGGCAAAAAGTTTAGAAAACTTGGACACATCAGTAGAACTAGTTCAACCAATTATGGGCGTTCGCTTCTGGGATCAAAGCGTAAAAATTGAAAGCGAAGATGTTCGAATCACTTTTGTTCAGGGTCGCCCAACGGCAATTAATGGAAAAGCATTTGCCGATGTTGTTGAATTAATGAAAGAGGCAAACTCAATTGGTGGTCGCCATGGTCTTGGAATGGCTGATCAAATTGAAAACAGAATCATTGAAGCAAAAAGTCGCGGAATCTACGAAGCCCCAGGTATGGCGCTTTTGTTTATTGCCTACGAAAGATTAATCAGTGCTATTCACAATGAAGACACAATTGCTAACTATCATGCCGAAGGTCGCAGATTAGGTCGACTTCTCTATGAGGGTCGCTGGTTTGATCCACAGGCTCTAATGTTGCGTGAATCCTTACAGCGTTGGGTTGCATCGGCAGTAAATGGTGAAGTAAGTATTCGCTTGCGCCGTGGTGATGATTATTCAATTATGAATACAACTGGTCCTGGTCTTAGCTACCACCCAGATAAACTCTCGATGGAGCGCACAGAAAATGCCGCATTTGGTCCTGTTGATCGCATCGGTCAATTAACCATGCGAAACCTTGATATTGCCGATACTCGTGCAAAGTTAGAGCTCTACCGTTCCCAAGGTCAGATAGGCGATGGGGAGTTCAAATTAATCGGTGAGATCGAAAATTAATTTAAAACAAACTGACAACAGGAGACCCATGCCAAAGAAAACGCTCATTAAGGTATTTGCAATTATTGCTGTTGCAGCTATTGCATTTGCATCATTTACATCATTAGGAGGAAATGACAACGTGTCCGGATCATCAGCTTCAGGTCTCCCATCAGTAACTAATAACGCAGGAGAAGCCCCAACAATTACTCCTCCTACTGGTGCTGCGCCAGCAACGTTGCAGTCAGTAGACATTATTGAAGGAACGGGCGCAGAAGTTCTTGCGACTTCAACGCTAACGGTTCATTACACATTGATGTCGTGGTCAGATGGTCAAATTCTTGAATCATCATGGACTAGCGGACAGCCTGCTACTTTCCCATTATCTGGTGTTATCGCCGGATGGCAACAAGGTCTGCCAGGTGCAAAAGCTGGTGGACGTCGTCTTCTTGTTATTCCACCATCACTTGGATACGGAGTTAGTCCAGGCCATCCACTTGAGACAGAGACTTTGATCTTCTCAGTAGACATCTTGGAAGTCTCCTAAAAAGAATTAACATAAAACCCCATCAGCCAACAAAGCTGGTGGGGTTTTATTCTTGTTAACCAACTGTTCATTTCTCTAGGACCCAGCACGTCTAAGGATCATTGGGCTAGACCCTTACGCTGAAGCCATGGATAAAGCCAGTATCAAGGAATCGTCAGTGCAGAAATTGGTTTCTGAATTCCTCGGCACCTGCCTTTTAGTCTGCATCGTTGTTGGCTCTGGAATCATGGCAACTAACCTTTCGCAAGATATTGGCATTCAGCTACTGATTAATGCAGTTTCTACGGTTTTTGGTTTGATGGTGTTGATTCAACTCTTGATGCCCATTAGCGGAGCCCACTTTAATCCAGCTGTAACGCTTATTAATCTGATACAAAAAAATGTAAGTATCTCTACATTTATTAAATTCTCGATTGTGCAAACAGCAGGTGCAATCAGCGGCGCCATCCTTGCAAATGCCATGTTTAATCTAGCCCTTATTGAAACTTCCACAAAAATTAGATCAGGCAGCAACCTCTATCTGGGAGAAGTAATTGCTACAGCCGGACTTATTCTGGTCATCAATCTTCTTGTATCACAAGAGAAAACAGCGCTAATTCCTGTAATGGTTGCATCATGGATTGGTAGTGCCTACTTCTTTACCAGCTCAACCTCATTTGCAAATCCTGCAGTAACCGTTGGTCGAATCTTCTCTGAATCATTTGCAGGCATCGCGCCCAGCAGCGTTCTTCAATTCATAGCAGCTCAAATTATCGGAGCATTACTTGGTTTAGGAATGTTTAAGGTGGTATCTCGATGAGTCAAAAACCAACAGTACTTTTTGTTTGTGTGCACAATGCTGGTCGATCACAAATGGCTGCAGGATTTATGCGCGAACTTGGACAAGGCCGAGTTGAAGTCTTGTCTGCAGGCAGTGCTCCAAAGGATTCAATTAATCCAATAGCGGTGGAGGCAATGGCTGAACTTGGAATTGATATCGCAAACCATGTTCCAAAGATATTAACAACAGAGGCTGTTCAAGAATCTGATGCGGTTGTGACTATGGGCTGCGGAGATGTCTGCCCCTTCTATCCTGGAAAGCGCTATGAAGATTGGGTCTTAGATGATCCAGCAGGCCAAGGAATTGAATCTGTACGAGTAATTCGTGATGAGATTAAGGCAAGAGTAGAAGCTTTACTTGCAGAACTTCTTCAATAAATTTATCTGCTAATCATTCGCATCTGCTAATTTATATTGAGTTCTCTTTACATTCTTTATTTGTTATTTTTCCTCTACAAATAATTGGTGGCTTGCACACCTCTACACAGAACTGAGGAGATATGTCCGTACTAAACGAAGTCCTTGCTGCAAATAAAGCATACGTTGCAGATTTTGGAACAAAAGGTTCGCTCGCACTTCCACCTGCTAGAAGTTTTGCAATCCTAACCTGTATGGATGCACGTCTTGATCCAGCAAAATACGCCGGGTTAAGTGAAGGTGATGCACACGTTATTCGCAACGCAGGTGCACGTGCATCAGATGATGCAATCCGTTCACTAGTGATTTCCTACAAACTCCTTGGAACAAAAGAGTGGTTTGTCATCCATCACAGTAACTGCGGTATGGAGTTCTTTACTGATGAAATCATGCGCGGTCTACTCTCAAAGAGTTTAGAGACTGCAGCACTTGGAGAGTCAGGTTTTTATGATGTTGGCAAGGGTCCAGGTTCTGATGAAGGCGCATATATTGATTGGCTGACAATTTCAGATCAAGAAAAGGCAGTAGTAGATGATGTTCAACGAATTCGACGCCACCCACTAGTTCCTAAAAACATTCCAATTTATGGTTATGTTTATGAAGTTGAAACTGGAAAGTTACGTGAAATCACAGCGGCAACAGCTGCAGGCAAAGCAAACTAAATCCAAATAGTTTCAAATAGCCCCAGTCACCATTTAGTGTGGCTGGGGTTAACTATTTAGTATTGCAACTGCGACCTTGTAATCCTTTTCAAAAACCATTATCTGCGGTCCATCTAGAGTTTGAGTTAACGTTGCTTTAACATTCAGATCAATTAACTTCTGAAGATTCATCTGCGCTTCGATATAACTTGCAGGAGTAGGCAAAGGGGTTAGTAACCCATAATCATTTTTCTTGCCCGCCTTAATCGGCGTTACTAGAAATTTTCCATTAGATGCAAATCCCCACTTAAGAACAACGATAAGAATGCCAAGCGCAACAAATCCTCCAAAGGATTGCAGATAAAGGCTGTTGTTAATTCCACCGAGCATGTGAGTATTCTAGGCGTTGCCATTTATGCAAGGTAGTTTTGCTACTACGGCAATCGGATGTAGACTGCTCGCGTGGGATTACACAGCGCAGGCGCCGCATTTAAGAAGGCATTAGCTGAAGAATCTCCTTTACAAATAATCGGAACAATCAATGCAAACCACGCCCTCTTGGCAAAAAGAGCGGGCTTTCGCGCTATCTATCTCTCTGGTGGCGGAGTGGCAGCAGGATCGATGGGACTTCCAGATTTAGGAATCACCACGTTAGATGACGTACTTACCGATGTTCGTCGCATAACTAATATCTGCGATACGCCGCTTTTAGTTGATGCAGATACTGGTTTTGGATCTTCTGCTTTTAATATAGGTCGAACAGTAAAAGACTTGATTAAGGCTGGCGCAGCTGCGATGCATATGGAAGATCAAGTCGGTGCAAAGCGTTGTGGACACCGCCCCAACAAAGAGGTTGTTTCAAAAGCCGAAATGGTTGATCGAATTAAGGCAGCAGTTGATGCTCGCACAGATGAGAATTTTCAGATTATGGCCCGCACAGATGCACTTGCAATGGAAGGTCTAGATGCAACTCTAGATCGCATCCACGCATATGTTGAAGCCGGTGCAGATTTAATCTTCCCAGAAGCAATTAGAACTCTAGAAGAGTATAAAAAAGTTAGTTCTGTTGTTTCAAAGCCAATCTTGGCAAACATCACAGAGTTTGGTCTCTCACCATTATTTGGTCGCGATGAATTAAAGGCAAATGGAGTTTCAATGATTTTGTATCCACTTTCAGCATTTCGCGCTATGAATAAGGCCGCAGAAAATGTCTATGAGTCAATTCGCCGTGATGGAACACAGGCCAATGTCGTTGACACAATGCAGACCCGCGAAGAGCTATACGAGCGAATTAACTACCATTCTTATGAGCAAGCAATCGACAAAATGTTGGGCAACAAGTAAAAAATTGACCAAAAAATTATTCGCTCCCGTAGCACCATCACAGGTTCGGATAATCATCCATTCACACCGATAGAGAAATGATAGGTACATGTCAAGCCATATAACTAAATCCAATCAGCCATATGACCAAGAGATCATCGACATTGTTAATTATGTAGAGAACTATCAGATCAAATCTCCAGTGGCATATGAGACTGCATGGAACTGTTTCTTAGACACTCTCGGCTGTGGATTTGAAGCGTTGGAATACGATGCATGTAAGAAACTTCTTGGACCAACAGTTGAGGGAATCTCAGTACCTAATGGTGTAAAAGTTCCTGGAACAAACTATGTTTTGGATCCAATTCAGGGAGCATTCAATATCGGCTCAATGATTCGTTGGTTAGATTTTAATGACACATGGTTAGCTGCAGAGTGGGGCCATCCTTCAGATAACTTGGGTGGAATCCTTGCAACAGCAGATTGGCTCTCTCGCACAACAGGTAAGAAATTCACCATCAAAGATGTCTTAACTGCAATGATCAAAGCACATGAGATTCAGGGTTGTATTGCACTTGAGAACTCATTTAACAAAGTTGGTCTAGACCACGTGATCTTGGTAAAGGTTGCATCAACTGCAGTTGTTGCACAGATGATGGGCTTAACTCGCGATCAGATCTTGGCAGCTGTTTCACTTGCTTGGGTTGATGGACAATCACTTCGCACCTACCGTCACTTTCCAAACGCAGGATCTCGGAAATCTTGGGCAGCAGGAGATGCAACATCTCGCGCTGTGCGTCTTGCA
>WLEB01000024.1 GCA_009704505.1 Actinomycetota bacterium
CAACTGTGTGCGCATGGTTCAAGCATACGCTGAGCCCAAGAAACAGTGAAGTTCGAAGGACCTGAGGTAGAGTGATGCATGTTCGGTTGCATTTTTTGCAACGAAAAAAGGAGTTTTTGTGCCAAAGTCTTGGACAGATGATGCGCCCGCCCCAGAAGTGCTTAAAGATCAGGCACATCTTAAAGACACATTTTTCTACACAACAAAGCGTCGCTTTTTAGGCAATCCTCTAAATCGTCACTCACTTAGCCATCAGAGATTAAAAAAACGCTTTGCCTTAGGAATTCTATCCTCTGACTGCATTTCATCTTCGGCATACGGCTCAGAGCAGATATTGATTGCGTTGTTACCTGCCTTTGGGTTAGCAGCTTTTGCAATTTTAATGCCGATGACCGCTGTTGTATTGGCAATTTTGCTCATCATTACACTTTCTTATCGCGACGTAATTAATGTTTATACAAAAGTTGGTGGGGCCTACATTGTTTCCCGAGATAATTTTGGACCAGTTGTTGCGCAGATTGCAGCAGTTGCTCTAATTCTTGATTATGTTGTAACAATTGCAATTCAATCTGCAGCAGGAGTCGCTGCAATTATTTCGACTTTTCCATCTCTAAGCCCATACAAAATTCCAATGATTCTTGTTGTGATTACTTTGTTGACATATGGCAATCTTCGCGGAGTTAAAGAAGCTGGCAAGGCGTTTGCATTTCCAACCTACTTTTTCGTGGGCTCAATGTTTATTGTCTTTTCTATGGGCTTGTACCGTCAATTTAATGGCACCTTAGTTAAGCTCAGCGTTGAACAGCCCGGAGCAATTGAAATTGGAGAAAGCCAAGGCTTACTCACATTTGCTGCGGTGTTTATTCTGCTCCGTGCATTTGCAAATGGTGGGTCCTCATTAACTGGGCTTGAAGCAATTTCTGACAGTGTTGCACTCTTTAAATCTCCAGAGCATGTAAACGCTCGTAGAACTTTGTACACCATGAGCGCATTACTGGGAACGCTAGTACTGGGCGTCTCTTGGTTTGCACACAAGATTCACGCAGTTCCATATGAATCCGGTACCCCTACGGTTATTTCACAGATCGCTAAAACAATTGTTGGTGATGGTGCATTCGGAACTTTCATGTTTGTTATGGTTCAGCTAGCAACAATGCTTATTTTGTTTGCAGGAGCAAACACCACATACAGCGCATTCCCAATCTTGGTAAATTTCGTTGCGACAGATGGTTACTTGCCTCGCCAATTAACAAAGCGTGGTCACAGACTTGCTTTCTCAAATGGAATCCTTCTGCTGGCTGGAGGAGGAATTTTCTTAGTCCTTATTACTGGTGGATCTGTCAATCACTTAGTAGCTTTTTATGCACTTGGAGTCTTTACAGGATTTGCTTTAGCAGGTTTTGGAATGTTGAAGCATGCTCTTCGTACTCGCACTGGGTCATGGAGAGCTAAAGTCTTTATCCACGGTCTGGCCGGAAGTGTATCTTCCCTTATTGTTGTTATCTTTTCAGTCGTTAAGTTCACAGAAGGTGCTTGGTTAGTTCTCGTAACGGCGCCAATCATGGTTGTCTCATTTCTACGTTTGCGTCGTCAATATACTCGCGAACAAGAGGCGCTCTCTGTAAAACAACATCAAGAGCGTGCAACATCAATTGCTCGCCATGACGTAACTGTATTAGTCGATAACGTCGATATTGCTACGGTTGGTGCAGTTCGATACGCGAGAAGTCTTAAGCCTCACAAATTAAAGGCTGTTCACTTTGTTATTGATGATCGCAGAGCAGATGATATTCAAAAAGCTTGGGCCGAATCAGATGCGCTAGAAGATGTAACTCTTGAGTTAATTGATTGCCCCGATAGAAGACTTGCAAATTCTGCTCTTGATTACGCAATTCGAATGACAGAAAAACCAGATGTTGAGTTGACTCTTCTGCTTCCTCGACGTTCTTACTCTGGTTTCTTAGGGCGTTTATTGCATGACCAAACAGCTGAAAAAATTGCTGCCCCTATTTCACAGCTGCCACGAGTGGTTGCAACGATTGTTCCATTTGATGTTGAAAAAATTATTGCAGGGGCCAGTTTTGTTGCACCAACAACAACTAAAGTTCCAAAAACTGTAGCCGAGAAGCCTTCGGTTAAGGTACCTGTATCAACGACGGAACCAGTTAGCCACTATGCTGAAAAAGTCACACCTATTGGTCAAATAGTTTGGCGAAAGAGGGCTCAAGTTCAAGGTCGAGTTACTTCAATTCGCATAGCACCTAGCGGGGCTGCGCCAGTATTAGAAGTTGAAATTTGGGATGAGACCGGCGGTGTTTCTCTGCAATTCTTAGGCAGACGCGAAATTGCAGGATTAGAGGTTGGTTCTCAATTACGCGCCGAAGGTATGGTTGGTGAAGAAGAAGGCTCGATGGTAATTCTTAATCCTTCTTACGAACTTCTTGTATAAAACTTTTGATTAAATCGGCGCATTCATCTGCCAAAACCCCTGCTCGCACCTCAGTTTTAAAGATACTTCGGGGATCTCGCAATAAATCCCACACCGATCCAACAGCACCAGCTTTTTCATCCCATGCTCCAAATACAACTGTTTGAATTCGAGATTGAGCAATAGCACCTGCACACATTGCACACGGTTCAAGAGTAACAACAAGTGTTAAATCCTCTAATCTCCATGAACCAAGTTTTTGTGATGCGCGCCGTAATGCAACTATTTCTGCGTGGGCCGTCGGATCATTGTGGAGTTCTCTTTCATTGTGCCCTGTAGAAATTAGCTCACCTGATGCATTAAATATTGCAGCGCCAACAGGAATGTCATTACTTTTTAAAGCATCACGCGCAGTCGCTAAAGCAACATGCATCATTTCAATGTCATTCATTACTTATGGTTGCTCACAAATCAAGCAGTTCTGCAAACTCTTCCCCGAAACCTAGCCTTGATGCAATGGCTTCTAGTTGTTCATCAGGGAATAACTCTTCATCATCACATAGGGCAGTAATTTCCATTCCACTCATGCCAAGGTCGGCAAGAATTTCAAGATGTCCTGTTGGTCCCGCTTCTTCATCATCCTCTGGAATAGGTAGATCTGCGATTTCAAGAAGTTCTTCTGCTACTGGATAATCTAATGCAGCGGTTGCATCACTTAAAAATAATGAAATGTGTGAACCTAGAACTCTAATCAAAATAAAGAACTCTTCATCAATTGCAATTAGTGCGATCGAGCCACCATTTGTTTGCTGTGATTTTAGTCGCGTGATTATCTGCGCAATATCGTATGGATCTGAAAGTTCTGCAAGTGTCCAACGGCCATCCTCATGCCAAGCAGCGACTGCTATATCTGCTTCATTGATAAAATCTCGTGCGTCATCTTTAATTTCATCGAATGACTCAATCTCTTCGATCTCATCCATCTCCTCGACGTCGTCTAGCCCTTCAGGCAGGTCATTTTCAAAGGCGGACATGTGGCAATACTTTCACTCATTTGCAAGGAAAGAAACCCCTGTAAGGTACGGGGTATGAAAGTACATGTCGCTAACCACCCACTGGTAAGCCATAAATTGACTGTGCTGCGCGACGAGCAAACTGACTCGCCAACTTTTAGACGGTTGGTTGAAGAACTTGTAACGCTTTTAGCCTACGAGGCAACGCGTGAAGTTCGAACATATGAAGTTGAGATAACCACACCAGTAACGAAAACAAAAGGTCAGAAATTAGCTGACCCCCGCCCAGTTGTTGTACCAATTCTGCGAGCTGGTCTTGGAATGCTCGAAGGTATGAGTAAATTGTTGCCAACAGCTGAAGTGGGTTTTCTTGGCATGGTTAGAGATGAAAAAACTTTAGAAGCCACTACGTATGCAAATAGATTGCCTGAAGATCTCTCAGGCCGCCATGTGTTTGTCTTGGATCCTATGCTTGCAACAGGTGGAACGTTGATTATGGCATTTCATTATTTGATTGATCTTGGTGCAACTGACATCACCGCAATTTGTATTTTGTCTGCTCCGGAAGGAATAGCAGCAGTTGAAAAAGAGTTCAAGAATTCCAAAGTTCCAATAACAATTGTTACTGGCGCTCTTGATGAAAAGCTAAATGAACATGGATACATAGTTCCAGGTCTTGGAGATGCTGGCGATCGTCTTTATGGGGTGGTGTAAGTGGCAACAACATCTCCCGGCTATGGAATTACGATCCGCGTTGAAGGAACTCCTGAATCTAACCCCGTTGCACTTGCAACAGCAGTAATTACTGGAGCAGGAGCAACTATTACCGCTCTTGACGTAGTTGAATCTCAGCTAGAGCGGGTTGTTATCGATATAACCTGTGACACTATCGATTCTGATCATGCTGATGAAATAACCGCTGCAATCTCAAAAAACTCAACTTTAACTGTAAGAAAAGTTAGTGATAGAACTTTCCTTTTACACCTTGGAGGAAAAATTGAAATTGCATCTAAAGTCCCTCTAAAAACCCGTGATGATTTATCTCGCGCCTACACGCCTGGAGTTGCACGTATCTGCCAAGCAATCGTTGCAGACCCAGCTGATGCAAGGCGTCTAACAATAAAGAGAAATACTGTTGCTGTTGTAACAGATGGCTCAGCAGTTCTCGGCCTTGGAAACATTGGGCCCGCAGCAGCCTTGCCAGTAATGGAAGGAAAGGCAGCGCTCTTTAAGCGTTTTGCTGATGTTGATGCATGGCCTGTCTGTCTTGATACTCAAGATGTAGATGAAATTGTCCGCACTGTTCAATTAATCGCACCTGTTTATGGAGGAATAAATCTAGAAGATATCTCTGCCCCTCGATGTTTTGAAGTAGAGCGTCGACTTCGAGAGCTTCTAGACATCCCTGTATTCCATGATGATCAACATGGAACTGCAATTGTTGTGCTCGCTGCGCTTCGAAATGCTCTAAAACTGGTTAAGAAAGATTTGAAATCTGTAAAGATCGTATTAAGTGGTGTTGGCGCTGCAGGTAACGCAATTGCTCGTTTACTCACTCTTAATGGTGCAAGTAACATAATTGGTTTTAATCACAAAGGTGTAATCCACCCCGGTATGAAATCAGATGATGTGATGCAACAGTGGTTTATCGATCACAGCAATCCCGATAACTTTACTGGTGCGATTTCAGAGGCAATGATTGGTGCTGATGTTTTCATCGGCGTAAGCGCACCAAATGTTTTGACAGAGTCTGATGTTGCTTCCATGGCTTCGGGTTCTATTGTCTTTGCACTTGCAAATCCTGATCCAGAGATAGATCCTGTAATTGCCCGAAAATATGCATCCGTGGTTGCAACTGGACGAAGTGATCAACCGAATCAAATTAACAACGTTCTAGCCTTTCCTGGAATTTTCCGAGGCCTACTTGATGCAAATGCCCACAAGATCACGGATGAGATGTTAGTTGCTGCTGCAGAAGCTATTGCAGATTGTGTGACTCCAGAACAACTTAACTCATCATTTATTGTCCCTAGCGTCTTTGATCCAACTGTTGTAAAGGCAGTGGCTGCAGCAGTTAAAGGATCTGTGACCGCTTAGTTTGTGATCCGCTGACTCCGCCAGCAAGTACGCCCGCATAAGTCATTACTATTCCAATAATCAGATAATGACTGATGTTAACTCCCTTAGTCGGTGCCACGATATCGATTATTAATGAGCTTACTAGTTGGCCTCCGACACTAAAGAGTGTAAATGTTAATACTCCGAGTTGTTGAACAATACTTGCAGCAAATGAAATATAAATAACTCCCATGACGCCACCTAAATACATCCACAAAGGCCCAATTGGAAGGGGGGTGAATTCAACTTTACTAGTGGCTATTCCAATGAGGAATACAGTTACCAATAAAACTGTTCCCGAAGCAAAGTTTAAAAGCGATGTAGTAAATCCCTCTTTAGAGTGTTCATTAATTTGACCGTTGAGTGCTCTTTGAAACCCAACAAGCAGGCCTGCAGTACATCCGATAACTACTGTGAAAAATGAGAGATTCTTTGCATCCAGACGGTCCAAAACAGATACAGCAACTGCAACAATAGTGATCACTACCGCTAATACACGCCTTCTTGTGATCAGTCTTTTGCCACCGCCTGTGTATCCAATTCGATCAACAAATAAAGACATGACTGTTTGGCCGGCAATTGAGGCAACAGTAAATATCGCAACACCCACGAGTGGCACAGTCTGAGTTTGTATCGCAACAAAAGATCCACCTAGGGCGCCAGCAAAAAGCTTCCACCTAGCGATCTTTTTTTGTTTCACTGCCTCGCGTAAATTTCTTAGCCCTGTCTTTAATTTAGGGTTAAACAAAGTTATGAGCGAGATAATCAGTAATCCTGAACCAAATGAGACTAACGCAGCCTGTAAGCCATTATTTAATTGATGCGACAACTCTCCATTTATACGTGCCTGGATTGAGATCATGGCACCGGCTATTGCGGCCAGAAGATCTAGGCGCATTATTTACGGGCGCCATCAAACTTTCGTTTATCAGCGATCCAATCCATGAGCGCGAATAAAACTCCAGAGACAACAAATGTTAAGTGAATTATCACTCTCCAAATTGTGCCTTCGCCAACTTCGGCCTGCCCAGAGAGCTCAATGAAATCCTTGAGAAGTTCAATAACTGAGATAGCAACAAGTGAACCAATTAATTTAATTTTTAGACCACTGAAATCAATTGTCCCCATCCAATATGGACGATCTTCTGAATCAGTTGCAACATCAATTCGAGATACGAAGTTTTCATACCCTGCAAATATGACCATTAATATCAAATTTGCGAGCAACGTTAAATCAAGGAGTGCAAGAAGATCAAGGGTGAACTCTTGTGCGTTCACTTCACCGATATGAATAGCTAAATGATAGAACTCAATTACAAAGCGATAAGCAAGTAGTACTAGCGCTCCAACCAGACCTAGATATAGGGGTGCAAGTAAGTAGCGAGAACGAAAAAGAGTGGATTCAATTCCATGAGTGATTTTGTTCATAAGAAAATTTTAACTCAGTTCTCCAAGGAAAGCGTGGTGTGAAGCCACTCCTCCTCAAGTTTTGATTTTTCTGCCCTTAAATCCCTCAATCCTGATTCTATGGTGATCAATTTTTCTGGATCAAATGCTGCTGCATCTTGCTGAGCTTCTAAATCCTTAATTTGTGACGCACATTTTTCTAGCTGTCTATCTAGCCGAACCAGATCCTTCTTCAACTGTCGCTGCTCTGCAGCATTAGAACTCTTCATCTCTTTTTGCAGTAGAGGAATAGAATCTAAAGCTTTAGCTCGTAGTTCTAAGTATTCATCGACTCCACGAGGCAGATCACGAACTTTTTTATCTCCTAATAATCCGACAAATCGATCGCATACACGTTCTAGGAAATACCTATCGTGTGAGATAACAATTAGAACTCCTCCATAACTATCGAGGAGATCTTCTAGTTCGGTTAGTGTTTCAATATCAAAATCATTTGTTGGTTCATCAAGTAGTAATACATTGGGACTATCCATCAATAACCGAGTCAGCTGTAAGCGACGTTTTTCGCCACCAGAAAGATCCCCAACTGGTGTCCACTGAGACTCACGGTCAAAACCCAATCGTTCACATAGTTGAGAAGCAGAAAGTTCTCGTCCGCCACCTAATTCAACTCTGTTGGCGATTTTTTCAACTGCCTCTAGGACTCTCCATGTGGGATCTAACTCATCTAAATGTTGGGTCAAAAACGCAGCTTTCACTGTTACACCAGTAACTAGCTTTCCTGCTGAAGGAACGATCTCTCCTGTAAGTGTGCGCATTAAAGTCGTCTTGCCGGCTCCATTTACTCCAACAATTCCTATGCGATCACCTGGCCCTACATTCCAATAGAGATCATCGATTAATTCTTTTTCACCAAGCTTTACCTGCAAATGATGAGCTTCATAAACAGTATTTCCTAGACGGTTTAGAGCAAACTTGAGTAGTTCGCCTTGGTCTCTAGGATTTGGTTCATCAGCGATTAACACATTTGCTGCATCAACACGAAACTTTGGTTTTGTAGTTCGTGCTGGTGCGCCCCTGCGCAACCATGCAAGTTCTTTTCTAATGAGGTTATTTCTTCTAGCATCCATCGCAGATGCCTGTCGTATACGTTCTGCTTTTGCCAATACGAATGCACTGTAGCCACCGTCATACTCTTCAACTTTACCTTCAACAACTTCCCACGTTCGATCTGTCACTGCATCTAAAAACCAACGATCGTGCGTCACAACCACAACAGCTAAGGCCTTCTTTTTATTTAAATACTGTGCTAGCCAAGCTACTCCTTCAACATCAAGATGGTTTGTTGGTTCATCAAGCAGAATTAAATCAAGTTCATTGATTAACAACTTTGCAAGGCCTACACGGCGTCGTTCACCACCTGAAAGTTGTCCAAATTTTCGATCAAATATGTGATCGTCAAAACTACCAAACAATCCCGTAAAAACTTCGCGAATGTTTGGATCGCTAGCCCATTCATGTTTTTTTGAATCGCCAAGTACAACTTCTCCAACAGTACTTTCTGGGTTTGCTAAATCAACTTGCGATAGAAGTCCAATTTTCGCGGAGTTAGATTTTGTTACTCGCCCTGAATCTGGCGCTTCAAAATCAGCCATTATTTTCATAAGAGTGCTTTTACCAGAGCCATTTCGGCCAACTATTCCAATTCGATCACCTTCGGAGACGCCGAGTGAGACAGATATTAAAAGCTCTTTAATATCAAAAGCTTTTGAGACCTCTTCTAAGTTAACAACATTGCGCGCCATGGAGAAAGAGAATCTCCTTAGTTAGCGTGAATGATGAAAATTGCAATAATCGAAATTACTGCACCGCCTGAGAGAATAAAGTATTTAACCCAAGGCTTCATGCCTGTGCGCGCAGCGGCGCGATTAGCAATATCTTTTGTATACAACATAACGCGTCCAGCCCAAGCAAACTCTGTCGCTAATATTCCAAGCCCTGCTAAAAGAACTAAGATTCCTGGACCTGGACCGATCAGTGCAACTGCTCCTGCAACTGTAATTGCGCCACCAATAAGCCCAATAACAACGCGCCAGACTATTCGCCCTGCTGGTGTTCGCTTGATGTAATACACAATTGGTAGCTTCATGGTGTTTCTATTCTACTGTTTTTTACTGGTGTTATTACTGACCCCAAGAAGAGTGCAGTGGACGGCCTTCTGCAAAACCTGCAGTGGACTGAATCCCGACAGTGGCTAGTTCTGCGAACTCTTTAATGTTTCTTGCGCCAGCATATGTAAATGAGGAACGAACCCCTGCAATTATCTCGTCAAGTAAATCTTCAACCCCTGGTCGTGCAGGATTTAAAAACATGCGAGAGGTTGAAATTCCCTCTTCAAATAACGCTTTGCGAGCGCGATCAAATGCGTCTTCAGATGATGTGCGGGCTGCAACTGCGCGAGCTGAGGCCATTCCAAATGACTCTTTATATAAACGTCCCTGTGCATCACTTTGCAGATCCCCTGGTGACTCATATGTTCCGGCAAACCAAGAGCCGATCATTACCTGCGATGCACCTGCAGCAAGTGCTAGTGCAACATCGCGTGGATGTCGTACGCCGCCATCGGCCCACACATGTGCGCCCAATTTTTTGGCCTCTGTCGCACATTCAAGTACTGCAGAAAACTGCGGACGGCCAACACCGGTTTGCATTCGCGTAGTGCACATAGCACCAGGGCCGACTCCGACTTTAATTATATTTGCGCCAGCTTTTACTAAATCATGAACTCCTTGAGCAGTAACAACATTTCCAGCAACAATTGGAGTTTTAGGATTAATTGATCGAATAGCCGCCAGTGCCTCTAACATTTTCTTTTGGTGTCCGTGTGCTGTGTCTACAACTAAAACATCTGCTCCAGATCCAATAAGTGCCGCCGCTTTTGCTGCAACATCTCCATTAATACCCACCGCTGCAGCGATTCGAAGTTTGCCCTGCGAATCTAGAGCCGGTGAATACAAAGTTCCTCGGAGTGCTCCCAAGCGAGTCATGATTCCGACTAGGTCACCATTTGCAGAAACTGCTGGGGCTAATTTAAGCCGGTGATGAGTTAAAAAATCAAAGGCTTCTCGCGCGTTTAACGAATCAGACATCGTTGTTAGCTCTTTACTCATAACTTGGTGCAGTTGAGTAAAGCGATCAACGCTCTTGCAATCATCCTCTGTGATAATTCCAACTGGCTTACCGTTTTCAACAATTACTACTGCGCCGTGTGCGCGTTTATGTAACAAACTGACAGCATCTGCAACTGTTGATTCTGGAGACAAAGTTATTGGCGTATCAAAAAATGGATGACGCTGTTTTACCCATTTAATTACTGAATCCACAACTGTCAGTGGAATATCTTGTGGAATAACTGTTAAACCACCGCGACGGGCCATGGTCTCTGCCATGCGTCGGCCAGCGATTGCAGTCATGTTTGCTACTACTAATGGAATGGTTGTGCCGGTTGCATCTATGGATGAAAGATCAACATCCATTCGAGATGAAAGCTCTGATTTGCTTGGCACCATGAAAACATCGTCATAGGTGAGGTCGTGAGTTACTTCATTTATGAATCGCACGTAGGGCAACAATACTCAGATTGTTGGTTGTTGGCTCATTTTGGGTCAACCGGGTTCTGTTGCGCTTGCCTGTGTTTGCTTGCGCTCAACCTAAGTCAGTTGACCAGAGTCTAGCCCTGTTACTTGACTGGTGCAGGTTGTAATTGGCTCGTCAAGGTTGCATCGGCAAGCAGTGGGGGGCACGTGCCACCTGGTGCAATCACAGGTTCAAAGTGCCACCATTCGTTTTCATAGACCCGACACAAACCAAATTTGGCCCCATTGATCTCCAACCAGCCAGCCCCAATCGGTTCATCTGGGTAGTTAACATCAATTGCTAAGCCCCATGGGTGATGAGATACGTATGGTGGTGCAACCCATTTCGCAGCTTCTGCCTCTGAGCCATACTTTTTTACTGCCGTTGCAAAAAGATACTTCTGTCTTTCTAAAGTGCGAAAGCCAGATGCAATATAGATTCTTTGTCCATCTTTTTCTGCGGCAGCTCTAGCTGCTGCGAATCGAACCATTAACTGTGAATTAATTTTTGTTGGGTAATTGAGTCCATGTTTAATCTCTGTAGCACCAAGAGAGAGTTCTGTCGCAACACAATCCTTTACTGTATTTGTTACACGAACTTCAAAGGTAATTTTGTTCATACAACTCAAAGGAATAGGGAATTCATCCTCGGAATTATTCGGCAGAGAAACACCCGCACCCTTTAATAAGTAGGTTTTTTGTGAATCCTGAGAAACGCCAATTAAAAGTGAAAAAAGCAGGAAAAAACCAATCAAAACACCGCCTTTACGCATGGTTTAAGTCTAGGGGTTGCATTTTAAAATTGGCATGAGATGATTGGGGTCAATTACCAAAGACGGTAGTTAACTGAACTAAAAAACGAACCGGGAGAGTACTTCTCAAACGAGTTTCAAAAGCTGAAACCTTTGCCGTACAAGTTTTACAAATGCTGACACAGACTAATAATCACAGCCAAACTTTTAGATTCATGCCTACAACTTCAGTTCCAGTAGACCCGAAACGAGTCGAAGAGATACTCAAGCAAGAATGGCAGTTGTTCACAAAAGACACAGGTAAGAGCCAAACTGAGAGCGCCCGTTCTCATAAATCATTACCGCTTGGAGTTACTTCAAGCTTCCAGCACTGGGATCCATATCCAATTTCAATTGTCAGCGCCCAAGGTGCCTATATGACCGACGTCGATGGTCGCAAGCTCCTAGATCTTTCAATGGGTTTTGGGGCAATGCTTGCAGGCCATCTCAACCCAGTTGTTGTTGAGGAGATCCAAAAGTCTTTATCTGAAGGAATGCTTTTTGTAACTCCATCTCCAACCTCAACAGATGCGGCAGAGATGATCTGTACTCGCTTTGCAATTGATCAGGTTCGATTCACAAATAGTGGAACAGAGTCAACTATGTACGCTGTTCGCGTTGCACGCGCAGCAACAGAGAAAATGGGAATCTTAAAAATTGAAGGTGGCTACCACGGTAGTTACGATCCATTTGTTGTGTCAGCCAAACCTCCAATTAATCAGGCTGGAGATCCAGAAGCACCAACACCATACATAGAATCAAATCTTGTACCGGGCGATATCTATGTTGTTCCATTTAACAACATCCCTGCACTAGAGCGTATGTTTGAAAAAAATGCTAACAAGATTGCTTGTTTTATTGTTGAACCGGTTCTAGAAAACATTGCAATTGTTCTTCCTGATGCAGGTTATCTAGAGCGCGTAAGAGAGCTTTGTGATCAGTACAAAGTTGTATTGATTTTCGACGAGGTAAAAACAGGATTAACAGCAGGAGCACACGGTGCTTCAACTCGTTTAGGGGTTAAGCCAGATTTGATAACTCTTGCTAAATCAATCGGTGGTGGCGTAACTGTGGCTGCTTTCGGTGGTAAGAAGCAGTACATGGATTTTGTTACAAATGGAAAAATGGCACACTTTGGAACTTTCAACGGTAACCCGCTGGCAATGGCAGGCGTGCGTGCAGTTGACCGTATTTGTTCCGATGGCGCACTTGAAGCTGCAGAAGCGTTAAATCAACAGGCACTAGATCGCATCAGTGCAATTATTGAGGAGTACCAACTTCCGGCCCACACTGTTGGGTTTGGGGTTAAGGGATGTGTTACTTGGTCAACAACACCTGTGCGCAACTATCGCGACTATAAGGCGACGGATTTTGCAATTGCAGAGGCCCACTGGTTGTTTGCAATCAACCGCGGAATTATCACTCCTCCAGGGTTAGATGAGCAGTGGTTGATTTCATTGGCACATGGCCAAGAGGAAATTGACTTACTTGTTGAAGATTTCCGCGAGTTCGCAAAAGCTTTACGCGCCTAACTACATAAAGAAGAAAAGCCCCCGGTGTGAAAGGCACCGAGAGCTTAACTTGTGCGCGCGAAGGGATTCGAACCCCTAACCTTCTGATCCGTAGTCAGATGCTCTATCCGTTGAGCTACGCACGCTTATTTA
>WLEB01000025.1 GCA_009704505.1 Actinomycetota bacterium
ACGCCCCCGTAGACCACAGCGCCCACACCACCAATAACGGCTGAAAGAACAAACGCACCAGACGTGATGTGTCACTATCTAAACCAAATGCATCAACACCATTTAGATACTGAGAGATGTTGCCCGGAAAAATAGCCACAAAGAAAGCTGCAACAACCCAACCCACCTGTACTCGATATCCCCACAACCCAATAAGGCTCAGACCCAAAACAATCTCTACTACCCCAGATGCAACGACAACAAAATCTGCATAATCTTTCAACAACGTGGGAACCTGTGCCTGAAACTCCTGGCGGCTAGTTGTTAAGTGCCCAATACCTGCATAGGTAAGTGCCAATCCCAAAGCAACCTGTGCAACCTTACGAATGAGTTCCATGGGGTAAGTAAACACTGTTTGGGAGATTAAACTGCGCCTTTAGCCTTCTGTGCAATCGCTCAAGGTTCTTCTACATGACTAATTACTACATTCTACTTATTGAGAGTGGTCAGGAACAGAGATAGTAATTTTGAGGGAGAAATAGCAGTATTTAGTTACCCGCAGGCGGGGTTTACAGAAACTTAAATTAATCGATCCTGCTATCGCTTCTTCGCCATCCCCCGCTACCCTCTATTCATGAGCTTTCGTAACGCAACATCCTTTGCCGGTATCGCAATTGTGCTTGTCTATGTAATTGGTTCAGGGCTTTGGGTTAATACCGGTGATAGTTGGTATGCCAATCTCAATAAGCCATCGTGGCAGCCACCAGGTTTCATATTTGGAATTATCTGGCCATATAACTTTGTTGTTCTTGGTATTGCAGCCTTTGCTATAGGCCAAAGAGCATCTAAACCAGTTGCACTTACCTACATGGCCTTCTTCGCACTCTCTGTCTTTGCAGCTCTGTTCTGGGCATATCAGTTCTATCGCCCGCATAACCTAACGGTTGCAGCTATTGCACTAGTTGGTACTGCTGTTCTGACACTGCCTATGACCTATATCTTGTTTACTATCTCTGTGCCCTTGGCACTTGCTGTGGTGCCATACCAAGTGTGGGTGGCGATAGCTGCATCAATTAGTTGGAGATATAGCCAGATAAATTAGTGGGTGCGTGATGGTTTTTAAGGTTTAGATCAAAATCTGAGGTTGTTATAAAACTTAGTTAGATCTAGTAAAAACCTAAACTTCGCTACTTTTAATCTCTTTACCCAAGATATATCGCAGTACGGACCAGAGAGTGAAGCCAATGCCAACCATGAGAAAGAGAAATCTGTCGGCAAATGTCTGGTTGTTAGATGTTGTAACTGTTGAGCTAAAGAGCTCAGTAAAAGCTGACAAGCCGACGATGAAGATAAAGATAGTAAGAACTAAACGTGGTTTCTTCCTTAATTTCTGAGGAAAATCCTTCATCTGCATAATGCGCGCAATTGTCCACAGCGTAAAACCAATTCCAACGGCTCCACTCTGAAGTCTTTCTGCCAGTGTTTCATAACTAACGGTGTCAAAGATTCCGATTAATCCTGATGCACCACACACCCCAATGAACATCGTCCAGCCCAGCTGTGGCACTTGGGTTGGCTTAGTAGATTTTGGGAGTTTGAATTGCATAGTTCAATCATCCTCTAAATGAAGGCAAATACAAGAGCCACAGGTCTACTTTGGGGCAAAAACAGTATAGAAAATATATCCTGCAACGAATATGTATATTCCGCAGCCGATGGCCTGATAAATCCTAACTCCCCATTTGTTGTCTATGAAGAAGCGTGGTGTGTGAGTGTGTTCGTGGGTAAGCACATCGATGATTGAGAAAAACAAAAGCGGAACAAGGGCTAGTTCTAAAATCAGAGCTTGATGCTCCAGCAATCTTGGGTTTTCAAGTAATTTGGTCAGGCCAATGCCTATAAGGAAAAGCATGGCAATCTTTGGTGCTCCACGTAAGTTAAGTAAACCTAAATGCTCTGGTGGATTTCGCCACATAAGTTTGATCAGGCCCGGTAGGGCAAATAATGCAATCAATGCAGGAGCACCTAATGGATCGCCTTGAAATGTTCCGACCGAGGTGATTAGAAGCCAGATCCAGGAACTCTTTAGAGCTATTCCCGTAATGAAAAATACCCTTGACTGCCCCACATCACTTGCAATCATTTCATTTAAACGATCGCCCCAGCTTCTAGCAACATAGTGCTCAATGAAATATCGGATAATCAAAACAAACCAGATAAATCCTGCAATCTTGATGGGAGCTTGTTTATCTTCAAACTCTGAGCCAGATAGATCTGCTATTACTTCCAGAACCTTCCAGACCATCCAGGCGGTGACCAATGGGCTAAGAAGGTAGTCGACGGCATAGTTCCAGTTGCGTCCAGGATCTTTATGCAATCCATCGAACTTGCGCAAGGCGCCAGCAAAAAGGGGCGCTGTAAAGGTAATTAAGAAAATTGAAATTAAAGTAGCAAAAATTTGCTTTGGATCTGATTCTGATCCCAAAGGCCACACATGGATAGAAAAAGTGAGTATCGCAAATGTTGCACCAGCCAGTGCTCCAGCAAGTGAGTCAAGAATTCCTATTGCGATCATAAGAGCCAAGCCAATTAAAGAAGGAAGTAACAGTGGAATTGACGCTGGGGATGAAGTTCCTTGCGTTCGGCTATGGAGCTCAACAAAACTAAACACACCGGTAAGGATTGCTATTGGGTAGATAAAGAAGGTGAGTGAGCCCAAAACTGCTCTTAAGTAATCGCCATCTCTAACTATTGTGGCTACCCCCGGGGAATAGCGAGAAATCCTTTCAATACTAATTCTCAGGTAATTCTCAAAGAATCTGTATTTAGCTAAGGTGACGGCAGGGTTTGATAAAAACCTTAGAAACTTTCTTCTAGAACTCTCTACCTTTAGTTTTTCATCTCTTCTGGCTTTAATTTCCATGTATTCAGGAACACCTTGGCCACTTGAAGGACCTCGTGGAAGATTGTTCGAAGAAGAATCTTGAGTCGAACCTATTCTGTTTAAGGCAGCTGGTGTCATCGCCATGGCAAAAGTTGCAAGCACAACAATTGTTGTGCTGTTGTCTATGGCTTTCTTGGTCACTTGCTCGGCTGCCGAAACATTTTCTGGCACCTCGGGTGTTGTAATCTCTAAAGGTGCTACCCAGGCTGTTTTAACAATGCTTTTTTCATAAATCTCGTTTCTCCAAACAACATATTCAATTCCTTTTTTCTCAAAAACAAATTCTTTATCACAATAGGTCTCAGGATAATCATCAGCGAATTCAGAATTTTCGGGACCCGTTTTGCAGGGACCCGAATCTTTTTCAATATCTCTGCCATAAGCAATCGGATCTTTATACGTGATCGCTGGGTACTTGTTATTGTCCTTACTCCAAACAAATTCACTTTCGTTATTTGACGATTTAAAGCAGACTAAGTAAATCTTGTCATCACTATTTTGATCTGTCGTACCAAGATCTGATTCGAACTTATCAGAGCACTCCAGACCAATATAGGGTTCTCCTAATGCGTTTGCATGGAAACTTCCAGAAGCAAGAATTCCAACCAAAAGACACAGCGCGAGTAAAAATCTGCGAGGCCTAAGGTCCATGCAATTTAATCTAGTACTTTAACGTGGGCAGTACTAGGGGTTTTAGCCGGCTATCTGACTATGCCAAAGCATTTACCGTGATAGCTATAGACAGTCCAAGCAGAACTGCAACAACCACCAAAGATTTACCTTTGCCCAATCGCTGAGGCAATCCCCCTATTTTGCTTTCTTGATCTTGGGGAAGATCTTTTAACACGTTTAGAAAATGAAAGCTCACACCAAGTAGTGAACCTGTAATAACCATCCAGGTTAAAGGTGTGCGACTTGCTCCATAGAACATAGATGCTGGCAGCGCCGCAAGAGCAATTGCATAGGGCAAAGGCGATAGAGGTGAGAACTTAAAGTAGAAGTTATATGCAATACCGCAACCAACACCCAACATATAAACACTGCCACCTTGTAGCCCCAGTGGGCCAAGTAGGTTTGCAATGAAGGCAATCGGAATAAAGATAAAGGTTGTGCGTCTTAGTTGTGCAACTGTCAGTGACCCTGCAACTAAAGGCTTATTGGTGCGATTGTGCTTGAGGTCGTCCTGATAGTCATAGATGTCATTGCTCCAGCCAATAATTAGTTGGCCTAAAAAGACTGTAAAGGCGACAACATATGCCGGACCTTCCCACCAAAGATTCCACGTCAAAATAAAGGCAATCGCTGTAATTAACATCGTGGGCCCAAAGTGAGCGGCCGATAAATATGCACGTGGCTTTTTCATGCCCTCACCTCTCTTTAATCTTGGTTACCGTAAAGGACTCATTACTTTACTTGCCTTGTAGATTTAAGTAGACCGCTTCAGACAAAATTGGAATCGCTGCGCTCCATTCGATTCCATAAATGTTTTTGAACGCTGCAGCAAATCCAATTTTTGTAGCCAATTCGTCATAAATTTTCATGATCGATTCAGGATTTGTTATCGAAACTAGGCTCTCAACCAACAAACTACCCAGAGCGTAGTTTAGAAAATACTCATACTCCTTAGGCCAATAGCTATTTGTGGCTTCTTTTAGAATCTTTGCAATATCTGCCTTGCTCAGTTTTTTACAGGTCGCTTGGCAATCTAAGTCAAAGAAATTTCTGTATTTCTTTAGATCTCCATTATTGATGGCCGCATTTTGTACCCACTCTGCTGATCCTTCTACGAACCAAACCGGTGGATAGTCTTTTTGCTGAATACCAATTCCCTGGGTTGGAATTCTTTGCAGTGAATGAAAGTACTCATGGGCCTCTAACATGCCACTATAGAAACGATCTTTGCCTGCAAGATCATTTGGATACATAGTCTCTGGTACACCTTGTAGAACGAGGTTAATGCCGTTTGTGGTGGTTAACTGCTTAGATCCAAAACAAGTTTTTTGCGACGAATCGCAGTTACTTGTTAGCAATCTGCCACCTTCGTCACGATTTAATCTCTCAATTTCAGATGCAGGTAGAAGCTCTTTAACTTTTGTTTCTGCCCACGCCAAATCTTTAAACATGTATCTAATAACAATATTTGATGCAGCCTCTTTTATCGTAGGAAACAATTTGGATACTAAAGCTACTGGCTTTGGGTAGTCATCAAAATACGGCTTGGTATTAGGACCTGTGTGTATATCGAAAGTGCCTACCTTCGACGTATTTTTAGCAATGGACTGGTTTACCTTTGTCCATGCTGCTTGCGAAATACCTTTTCGATTGGCGACAAGATCAGAAAAACTCGTTGGTAAAGCAGCAGGAGTGCTGGCAGCAACTTTTTTCCAGGTGTACTTGTTTCCTGTCTTTAAACACTTAACCGCAACACCATTGACTGTTGAGGTCGCGTTTGGCTGTTTACAGGTGGCCCCAATCTTTGTTGCAGCGTGTGCGCCCGTTGGAACCACAAGAGTTGCCAATGACAACGTAAGACAGGTCAAGCCAGAAATCATCGTTCGTTTCATGGGGCTAGTTTAATCACCTTTACGAGTAAGCCCTTAGAAGAGTTATCGATAAGTTCGATGTTCCAATTATCCATAGTTCTCTTTTCGCCTTTTCTCAAAAGCAACTTCTCAGCGGTGATGGGGCCATCGCCATGGTTGATATTGGTATCTATCTTGTAAACAAGTAAGCCCTGGCCCGAAGAATAATTGTTGCGTGACTCCATTGCGATTGTTACCCCGGGCTTTAGATTGATTAAAAGTAATTTAGTTCCCAAAGAACTAGAAAAGTCTGATAAATAGTGAGTCGATGAGCTTTGGTTTTGCACACACCTAACTTCTTCATCCTTGATCCA
This sequence comes from Actinomycetota bacterium, assembly GCA_009704505.1. Classification (GTDB taxonomy): domain Bacteria; phylum Actinomycetota; class Actinomycetes; order Nanopelagicales; family Nanopelagicaceae; genus Planktophila. Next base: position 5,820 of record WLEB01000025.1, read on the forward strand.
GCCCATTAGCAGTTTGTTCCACCCAAAGAACTCATTGAGGGAGCTTGCATCGCTCATTACATCCCAACGTCCGCCCGGTACTGGTTCCGGTACTGATGGCCGTTGGCTATTTAAAAAGACATACAAGTCTTCTAACCCATAGATGCTATGGCCTAATTCGTGGGCAATTATGTTTGCACTTCCGGCCGCTTGTCCTATTTCTAAAGTGGCACCATTAATGTTGCCAGTTTTTGTACTAAATACTTGCCCACCAAAACCCTGTCCCACGCTGGTTAAAGCGCTGTATCCAGATTCAATAACAACTGAGTCATACTTACTGAAATCAATTTGTTGATCGGCCAACAAAAATGTGTCCTTTACGATGATTTCATTATTCTGCTGGGGCTTATTTGGAAGAATTCCATAATCTTTGGCAGTTGTCTTGAGCTTTACCCATAGATTTTTTGCAGGAATATCAAAGGTCAACTTGACTCGGTTGTAAGAGGCTTTGGCATAAAAATCACTTGTTTGCTTTAGTGCATTTTGGAGCTTGGATAAATCTGTATCCGTGAAAGGGATTTCCTCAAAAATAATTGGTAGAGCAAGAATCTTTATTTCACTTTTCCCATTCGCCAAGTTTGCTGGCCTTGGGAAACCATTAGTTCCTACACCCCTTGAAGTGAGATCTATTGTTTTACAAACCTCAATTGGTGTTAGATCGGCAACTGGAGTGATACTTGAGTTTTGGGATAGATCAACTATTGAAGGAACATTTGTGTTGCTACCTACGGTGTTTCTCACCCAAGAAAGCCTGTTACCCGATTTTAAACAAGTAAAAGTCTTCCCATTTAAAGTTTGAATCTTTCCTGCTTTGGTGCATTTAGCACCTTGCTTAACTGCAGCTTGTGCAACAACGACTGACCCTGCAAACAAGAGAGTAAGCACAGATAAGAATGCGACTAACTTCCTGCTTGCAGTGATCATGTTCGTGAAGTTCTTACTTTTCCTTAAGGTGTGAAGCAGCATCTTCATATCCGCCGGCTTCTAGCTTTGCAATCAGATCAGCTTTAACTGCCTTAACAACATTGTGAGTGCCATTGCAGTTCTTCTCTGGATCTGTGGTGTATCCGCAAACACAAGCTCCCATGATTGTTGCTCCTTTTTCTTTCGTAGGAAGCAGATTCTACTTGAGTCAGGAACCAGCGACTAGAGACACTTCGAAACAATTTGTTTTAGTGATTCAGCACGTTGATTAGCTGCGGTCAGGCTTTCTTGGTTTTCTTTAAGTCTTCCCGAACAACAATATAAACACCCACCAAAAGGATTGCTCCGGCAATAACTTGAATCTGCGAAACGCTTTGACTGAAAACTACGTAGCCGATTGCGCCCGCGACAAGTGGATTGATAAATGCAAAAGATGTCAGAAGCTCTGGTGAAACTCGATCGGCCAATCCCATATATGCCCAGTACTGGGCAGCAAGGGCAAAGATTAAAAAGATCATATTAAAGTTGAGAATATCCGCGCTTTTAATTGCTGGTGTTGAAATAAAAAGTTTAAGAAGCCCAGCTGCAATTGCACTGATCGAAACCTGTATGGCAGTTGCTAAAAGAATTGGATAGGTCGGTGGATATTTGATCCAGATTTGCGTGCCTATAAACCATGCAATTACGGATAAAAAGGCCACAGTAATTCCCACTGCAGAGACAGATTCACTGGGTGCGCCAATTAAAAAGGCAACAGATAGCGTTGCAATTGCAACGCCTATGACAGAGTTTCTAGTTGGCTTGCTTCCTTGAACCGCTGCATAGACAACAGCTAACGCCGGCAGAATTGAATAGGTCAAAGAGATTACCGCGCCAGGTTCTTTAGAACTTGCCCAAGCAACAGCGCCACTACAAATGGGCGAAAAGATAAGTCCAGTGCCACACAGCATCAGCAATTGCTTATCAAAGCGAATTAACTTAAATGATCTCGGCATAACAAGTGCAACGGCAGTCAATAAAATAGCTGCAGCGCCAACAGAGCGAATAAAGATGATGTTGAGCAGATCAACACTGCTTGTTACTTCGCTTAAAAATGGATAGATGGCGCCGCCAACAATCCACATGACAGCTAAGCGAATGAAATTATTCATGCACTCTTACTTAGCCACAGCTGCGCGTCCAGATTCCAATCTCGCAATCGGCACTCTAAATGGTGAACAGGAGACATAGTCCAAATTAAGTTGATGGAAGAAATGAATACTTCGTGGATCTCCACCATGTTCACCGCACACACCTAACTTGAAATCACCGCGCACTTGGCGAGATAGCTCGGCAGCCTGTCGAACCAAGATTCCCACACCTGCTTGGTCTAGTGATTCAAATGGGTTAAATGGAAGCAGTTCTAAATCAAGATAGCGTGGCAAGAATGTTGATTCCACATCATCTCGGCTAAAGGCCCACGTTAACTGCGTTAAATCATTTGTTCCAAAAGAAATAAAGTCTGCGTGCACAGCCAAACGATCTGCGGTAATTGCAGCACGTGGGGTCTCAATCATTGTGCCAATTGGCATGTCAATGACTTGATTTGTGCCTTTAAAAGTCTGAGCAATCTCTGCCTCTAGCGTTTCACGCAAGTACAAAAGCTCTCGCTGTGTAGAAACCAGCGGAATCATTACCTCTGGCTTTGGATCATGGCCTAGTTTTTTAACTTCAAGTGATGCGTGCACAAGAGCGCGCACCTGCATTTTGTAGAGCTCTGGAATCAAAATTCCAAGTCGAACACCGCGCAGACCTAACATCGGGTTAGATTCATGCAAACGTCTAACTGCTGCAAATAGCGCTTTGTCGCGCGCCGGAATCTCTTCACCTAACGCTTCACTGCGCGCCATTTGAGAACTCAAATCAACTAGTGATGGCAAGAATTCGTGCAGTGGTGGATCAAGTAAACGGATCGTTACTGGCAGGCCAGACATTGCCATCATGATTCCAACAAAGTCTGCCCTTTGTAGCGGTTCCATTTCAGCGATTACACCGCGCTGTACATCTTCATTTTCTGCCAAAACTAAACGCTCAACGTAAGCGCGGCGCTCACCTAAGAACATATGTTCTGTGCGGCAAAGGCCAACACCTTGTGCGCCCAGGATTCTGGCCCTTATTGCATCCTCTGGTGTGTCCGCATTTGTGCGCACTAATAATTTGCGACGTGAATCTGCGTGAGTCAAAATTCTATGCACGGCCTTAACAACAGGTGATGCTTCATCAGTCTCTGCAGAGACGCGGCCCTCTAAGTAAGAGGTAACAGATGATGCAACTACAGGAACAGCGCCTAAATAAACAATTCCTGTTGTTCCATCGATAGAGATGATGTCACCTTCATAAACAGTATGTGTGCCAACAGTAAACAAATTAGCTCGCTCATCAACAGAGATTGAATCTGTGCCACAGATAGCTGTCTTACCCATTCCACGTGCAACTACTGCTGCGTGTGAAGTTTTACCGCCGCGACTAGTTAAAATTCCCTCTGCAGCAACCATTCCCACAAGATCATCTGGGCTTGTCTCGCGGCGAACAAGAATTACTTTCTTGCCAGCCTTACTCATATCAAATGCGCGCTTTGAATCAAATACTGCCTCTCCCACTGCAGCACCTGGAGATGCTGGAATACCGCGAGCGATCTCAACAAGGTTGCCCCTGGTATCAAACTGAGGAAACATCAACATCGCTAACTGATCGCCACTGGTGCGGCCAATCGCCTCATCCATTGTGATTGTTCCTTCATCAACAAACTGCAGAGCAATACGAAATGCTGCCTCTGCCGTTCGCTTACCAACGCGGGTCTGCAAGATGTATAACTTGCCGCGCTCGATAGTAAATTCAATGTCACAGAGATCTTTGTAGTGCGCCTCTAGCATGACCATGATTTTTTCTAACTCGCCATGAACGCGAGGTTCGATAACACCAAATTCATCGAGTGACATTGGTGTGCGAATACCTGCAACAACATCTTCACCTTGTGCTTTTTGCAAATAATCTCCGTAAGAACCAATCTCGCCATTTGATGGATTGCGCGTAAAGGCAACACCTGTACCAGAGTCATCGCTGAGGTTTCCAAAGACCATTGATTGAATGTTGACCGCTGTTCCTAAATCAGAAGGGATCAGCTCGCGGCGGCGATATAGAGTTGCTCGCTCAGAGTTCCATGATCTAAACACTGCTTCAATTGAAGCAATCAAATGTTCGCGAGGATCTGTTGGGAATGCTTTGCCTGTTGCAACTTCGATTACTTTAATAAATCCATCTGCGAGCGCCTTTAATCCATCGACATCTAGATCTTGCAGGGTTGCCGCTTTATGGGCAGATAAAACACGAGTTTGAACTTTATGGAACTCATCTGCCTCTACATCACAAACGATCTTGCCGTACATCTCAATAAATCTGCGGTATGAATCCCATGCAAAGCGAGCATTGCCAGAAGTATCGGCCATAGATTGTGCGACCTCTGGGGTAATTCCAACGTTTAGAACTGTCTCCATCATGCCGGGCATAGAAAACTTTGCACCAGATCTAACAGAAACAAGTAGTGGGTTATCTACGCCACCAAATGTTTTGCCTAACTCTTTTTCTAGAGCTGCAAGTGAATCGCTAATCTCTTTGGCAAGACCATCTGGAAACTGACCGGTCTTTAAATACTCACGGCAGGCAGTTGTTGCAATCGTAAATCCTGGAGGAACAGGTAAACCAATACGAACCATCTCGGCCAGGTTTGCACCCTTGCCACCCAGTAAATCTTTTTGTGACATGTCACCAAAAGTAAAAGGGTAAATATGGCGTTGCGTCACAAATGAGCCCTTCGTTGAATTAGCAGAAATCTACACACACCGCGGGCCTTGGCGCGATGAGATTGCGCCATTGGCAAGGGTGAAGTTGGACTCTCTAACTGGGTGAATAGAGTGTTTCTGAGAGTTCGTTGGCGACCTTGCGCGTAAGGCGGGCTGCTTGGTCCAACTTGGTGATCAAGCGGGCTTTTGGGGCTCCAATGTTAAGGGCGGCAACAATTCGACCCGATGCATCTCTTATTGGAGCAGAACAACCGACCACTCCTATTTCGAACTCTTCATCAACGACGCTAAAGCCCTGTTGGCGCACTTTTTTTAACTCATCGATCAGCTCTTGTGTGCTTTTAAATATACGTTGCCCGGTTACATCTGCGAGCGCCTCGGGCGTCCACTTTGCAGATAAAGATGTCTCGTCCCATTCACACAATAGGACTCGACCTGCAGATGTAGATGGCGCAGGAGAAGTAAGTCCTTCCCATACTGCGCGAAAACCATGGGCAGGTGCTGCAGTAGAAAGAGTTAGTACTTCGTCATGTCGAAGAACGCACAGGTGAGTTGTCTCTTGGGCAAGTTCGGCCAAGCGGCGCAGATAGGGCGCGGCAACAGAAGTTAAGTGAGCCTCAAAAGTCTGTGCGCTTAATGCATATAGCCGCCAGCCCAAGCGATAGAACATTGTGTTGGGATCGCGATCTACAAGGCCTTGTTCGGCCAAAGTGGCAAGTGCTCTAGAGACCTGGGTCTTTTCCCGCCCGGCCATTTCTGCGATTCGAATAACCCCAAGGCCTGATTTATGCTCGACTTCGTACTTTCCCAATACCTCAAGCAGCTCGATATCTCTGCGTAAACCCGCAGAGTTAGTCTGGCGCTTGGAACTCATGAAACGATGCTAAACCGTTATGTGCCATATGCGCAACTGTAGTTGTATGGAATGACTGCTCAGACATAGTTTCTTCACATCAAACGAAGGGCGTCCGGTCAACCATGGCTTCTTATGCAATAGGAACACTCCCACCAGTGGGAGAAGTACCACCAACAATGTTTGCTCATGTCATTCGATCTAATCGTTTGGGCGAACCAAAGGATGCTTTTAAAGTTGAAGAGGTTCCAACTCCTACGCCAAAGCGTGGTGAAGTTTTAATCGCAGTAATGGCTGCCGGTATTAACTACAACAATGTGTGGGCTGCTCGCGGAATTCCAATCGATGTTATTGCAGCTCGTCAAAAAGGCGGAGAGCCAGAGGATTTTCACGTCGGTGGTAGCGATGCTTCCGGAATTGTTTATGCAGTGGGAGAAGGCGTAACAAAAGTAAAAGTTGGCGATGAAGTTGCCATTCACCATGGATGGTGGGATGCAGATGATCCTTGGGTATTAGCCGGCAAAGATCCAATGATTGCCCGCTCATCTAAGACATGGGGCTACCAAACAAACTACGGATCATTTGGTCAGTTTTCAATTGTGCAAGAACACCAGTGTCTTCCAAAGGCGCCATCGCTATCTTGGGAAGAGGCAGCTGCATCAACATTGTGTGGAACAACTGCCTATCGCATGATGTTTGGTTGGGCGCCACACGATACAAAGAAGGGCGATGTCGTTCTTGTGTGGGGTGGCTCTGGTGGTGTTGGTTCTATGGCTATTCAGCTTGCAAAAGCAGTGGGGGCAATTCCTGTTGCAGTTGTTTCAGATGATGAGCGCGGAGAGTTTTGTATCAAGCTTGGTGCAAAGGGTTACATCAACCGCAATGATTTTTCACACTGGGGAACCCCGCCACACTGGACAGATGAAGCGGGACAGAAAACTTGGACTGCAGGTGCTCGTGCATTTGGCGCAAAGATTTGGGAAATCGTTGGAGAGAAAAAAGATCCAGCAATTGTTATTGAGCACCCAGGTGAGGCAACTGTTCCAACATCGATCTTTGTCTGCGAGCCAGGCGGAATGGTTGTTATCTGCGCGGGAACAACTGGCTATTCAGCTGTTGTAGACCTTCGCTATCACTGGACACGTCAAAAGAGATTCCAGGGTTCACATGGAACAAATGATGAGCAGGCAATTGCATTTAACAAAATGCTCACATCTGGAGCAATACACCCAGCACTTGGAGAAGTGTTGGGCTTTGAAGAGATTCCTCATGCACACCAGCGTATGCACGAGGGAGATTTAGCGCTGGGAAATACCGCAATTCTTATTGGCGCAGCCAGTAAGGGTCTTGGTAAGAAGTAAAAGCAGTACAGATTGGTACTCATCGCGAGTGCCTAATCTTTCCTACCTAGGAGAGGAAAAAAATGCAAGAACAAGATAACAACGCAGTTAACGAGCTATCTCGCCGCGGACTGTTGA
>WLEB01000026.1 GCA_009704505.1 Actinomycetota bacterium
CGATGTAATTTCGAACCGGCGGTTATAGTCCGCGACCCGATGGCCTCCAGTTATCGGTTGACTCAGTGAAATTCTGAGACCGACGGTTAAAGTCCGGATGAGAGGAAACCAACAAAAGGTAGGTTCACACCTGCCTTATTTGTGTTTGCACGCGCGCAATTTTTATTGCACCTGCCTACACGCAACCCCCGGAAACTCGTTACACAGAGTTAGGGGGACAGAAGATGGATTACACAGTTGCGATGCAACGTGCAATTGCGCTGTCCCAAAAAGGTTTAGGTAAAACATCTCCCAACCCAATAGTGGGCGCAGTAATAGTTAATTCTGACGGCCAGATAATTGCCGAGGGTTTTCATGATCGGATGAGCTCACCTGATCATGCAGAAGTGGTGGCCTTAAAAGCCGCGGGCGTGAAGGCAAAAGGTGCAACGATGGTTGTCACTTTAGAACCATGTAATCACACAGGTGCAACAGGTCCTTGTTCCAGGGCAATAGCAGATGCTGGAATTTCAAAAGTTGTTTATGCCGTAAAAGATCCCAATAAAAAAGCTGCAGGGGGAGCGCAGGCGTTGCGCGATCAGGGCGTGCAAGTTGAAAGTGGTGTTTTAGAAAGTGATGCCGCTTATGCAAATAGAGCATGGCTAACAAAGACAGAAAAGAGCAGACCTTTTTTCACGTGGAAAGTTGCAACAACTCTTGATGGCAAAGTTGCAGCCGCAGATGGAACTTCTAAGTGGATCTCAAATGAAAAGTCTCGCAATGATGTGCAGATTCTTCGCAGGCAGTCAGATGCCATTATGGTTGGCACAAATACCGTCATTACAGATGATCCACATTTAATTCCACGGGGAGATTTCCCAGGGTTTATAGCCAATCCACTGCGAGTTGTTTGTGGCGAACAGCAGCTGCCGCCAACATCAAAGGTCTTTGATGAGGCCGCTACAACTTTGCTGGTTAAAACTAAGGATCTAAATAATCTGATTGAAGAGCTGAATAAAACTGGCGTTAATCACGTCTTGGTTGAGGCCGGTCCGACGCTTGCAATCGCCATGTTAATACAAGGTTTATTGGATGAGTTGGTCATATATCAAGCCCCATCGATTTTGGGCCAAGGAAAATCCTTTGTCACAGACTTTGGTGCAACGAACATTAAGGATTTATTAGCCCTAGACCACATTGCTACTGAAGTTTTAGATGGCGATGTTAAATCTACATACGCACTAGGAAAGGCAAAGTAGATGTTTACAGGGTTAATCGCCGAACTTGGAAAAGTTGTAGAAATTGAGCGCGGAAGTGAGTCAGCGATTCTTACAATTCAGGCCCCGCTGCTAATTTCACAGATTAAAGTTGGGGATTCAATAAGTGTTAATGGTGTCTGCCTAACTGCCACATCTGTCACCGAGAGTTCATTTAGCGCCGATGTCATGATTCAGACATTAAAAATTACCAGTCTTGCAAAGCTAGAGATTGGATCACCGGTTAATTTAGAACTGGCAGCTGCGATAGATGCCCGAATGGGTGGACACATCGTTCAAGGCCATGTTGATGGAGTTGCCACAGTTGTGGGGCTTGCACCTGGAGAAAAATGGGCACGCTTTGATATCACTATTCCAAAGGATTTAGGCAAATACATTGTTAATCAAGGCTCCATCGCACTAGATGGAATTTCGCTCACAGTGGGAGAAATTGACGACACCAATAATCAAGTGACCGTGTGGTTAATCCCGGAAACCCTAGAGCGAACAAATCTTTCTACCAAGAAAGCTGGCGACCTTGTCAATGTTGAAGTTGATGTTTTGGCCAAATACGTCGAGCGGTTGATCAGTAAGGGAGTGAAAAAATGAGTAACTTCCAGGATGCCTTAGCTGCTTTTAAACGTGGCGAGATGATCATTGTTGTAGACGATGAAAACCGCGAAAATGAAGGCGACTTAATGATGCTGGCTCAATCTGCCACCGCAAAAACAGTTGGATTTATGGTTCGCCATACCACTGGAATTTTATGTGTTGCGATGCAAGAAAAGCGCGCCCGTGAACTTCGCTTACCTTTAATGGTTGAAGAAAATCAAGACTCAAAGAAAACCGCTTTTACAGTAAGTGTTGATGTGAAGAAAGATATTTCAACCGGGGTAAGTGCTAAAGAGCGCGCAAACACTGTAGTTGCATTAGCCTCACAAGAATCTGTAGCAAGTGATTTCATTAGACCTGGCCATGTATTTCCTCTGATAGCAGTTGAAGGTGGATTAAAGGTTCGCAGGGGTCACACAGAGGCAGGAATAGCCTTGGCTCAACTTGCTGGAGCCGAACCATTATGTTTGCTTTCTGAAATAGTTAATGAAGATGGCTCAATGGCACGCGGTCAATCTCTTAAAGATTTTGCAGCTACTCATGGTCTTTTAACGATTTCTATTGAAGAGCTATCCCAGCAAGTTATTCCAGATGATGAGCAAGATTTGCGGGATTCAGAGAGATTAACTTTTGACTGGGCGCAGCTTCCATTGCGCAATCAGTCATGGCAGGTAGCAACATTTCCAACGTTGAATCAGCGCGAACATGCAGTCATAAAGTTTGGAACATCGGGCACAAATCCTTTGGTTCGCATCCATAGCGAGTGCTTCACAGGTGATGTTTTGCACTCCCAAAGATGTGACTGTGGGGATCAGTTGGAGCTTTCAATCTCTCTAATTGAAGCAAGTGGTTATGGCTACATAATTTACTTACGCAATCATGAAGGGCGCGGTATTGGATTAAGCGAGAAAATTAAGGCATATCAACTACAGGATCAGGGTATGGATACAGTCGAGGCTAATATCGCCTTAGGCCACCAAGTTGATGCACGAAAATGGAACGATGCAGTAGCAATCGTTAAAAAACTTGGTTTGAAAACTCTCACTCTTTTAACCAATAATCCAGATAAAGTCGCAGCAATTAGAGATGCTGGCATTACCTGCATGCAGCAGCCAATATTGGTAGCTGTTAATGAGTTTAATGAAAAATACGTAGCAACTAAAGAGAACAAATTAGGCCACAACCGGGGGAGTAAATAAATGTCAGGCAGTTCACCACAGGTCACAGTGAGATCTCTTGCCGATGCCAAAGTTGCGATCATCTCTTCATCGTGGCATTTAGAACTTTGCAATGATTTAGTAGCAGGTGCACAAAGAGGTTTAGCGCAGGCATCAATTACTCAAATTGAAACGATATATGTTCCAGGATCATTTGAGATTCCACTGGCATCTCAGCTTGCATTTGAAAAAGGCTTTGACGCAGTTGTTGCTGTGGGGCTTGTTTTAAAAGGTGAAACTCCGCACTTTGATTATGTATGTCAGGGAGTAACTCAAGGAATTATTGATGTCTCACTGAAGTTCTCAAAACCGATTGGATTTGGAGTTCTTATGTGTAACGACATGGAGCAAGCGATCGCACGATCTGGTGTGGCGGGCAGTAAAGAGGACAAAGGTTTCGACAGCGCGATTGCCGCAATCGAGCTATTGCATTTGCGCAATAAGAAGTAGTTGTTTGGGATAGCTCCACCCAACTGTGATGTGCATAACTTTCGGTCGAGCCATATCCGCAACCTGCCTATGCCACCTTTGGTTCGCAATCCTGATACGGGGTCGGAGCCCGATTTGTAGAAGTTTGAGCGCCGCAGATTGTTAAAAAAGCCGCCTGCCTATAGTTAAGATTGCCGCATGAGTGAATTCAAGCCTAAAAAGTCGGTAGCCCTCTCAGGAGTTCCAGCAGGAAGCACCGCATTAAGTTCAGTTGGTCAAGGAGATCTTCACTATCGTGGATATTCCATCAAAGATTTAGCAACACATTGCCAGTTCGAAGAAGTTGCTTTTTTGTTGGTCCATGGAGAACTTCCCAATCAAAAGCAGTTGGATAGTTATAAATCAAAACTCAAAGGATTACGCGGGCTTTCACCAGCTGTTAAAACAGTTCTAGAACAAATCCCAGCTTCAGCACATGCAATGGATGTTTTGCGTACTGCGTTTTCAACAGTTGGAGCAGTTACTCCTGAATCAACAAAGCACACTGAATCAGAGGCGCGAGATATCGCAGATTCAATGTTAGCCAAGACTGGATCAATTCTTGGATACTGGCATCACTTTTCAAATAACGGAAAGAAGATTGAAGTAGAAACCGATGATGATTCAATTGGTGCACACTTTTTACATCTTTTGCATGGAGAAAAGCCAAGTGCGCTGTGGGAAAAAGCTATGCACATCTCCTTGGTTCTCTATGCCGAACATGAGTTCAATGCCTCTACTTTTACTAGTCGAGTAATTGCAGGTACAGGCGCAGATATTTATTCTTGTGTAACAGGTGCAATTGGTGCACTCAGCGGACCAAAGCATGGCGGTGCAAACGAAGTAGCACTAGAGATTCAGCAGCGCTATTCAACAGCTGATCAGGCAGAAGCAGATATTCGAAAGCGTGTAGAAAACAAAGAAGTAGTCATTGGATTTGGTCATCCTGTGTATACAGTTTCAGATCCGCGTAATGAGATTGTCAAGATCATTACAAAAGAGCTTGCAGTAGCTGCCGGAAAAGCAAATGATTATGAGATTGCAGAACGCATCGAATCTGTGATGTGGGAAGTCAAGAAGATGTTCCCGAACGTAGACTGGTTCTCAGCCGTTGCTTATGATTCTATGAAGATTCCAGTTAACTATTTCACGCCTCTATTTGTGATGTCGAGAATTTCTGGTTGGACTTCTCACGTTATCGAACAGCGACTTGATGGAAAAATCATTAGGCCAACTGCCCTCTATGTGGGGCCTGAGGATAGAGCCTTTATTTCAATCGACAAGCGGTAGATCTGCATGAATGAGTGACATGTCAGCAAAAGTGCGCAAAGCACTTGATGTCGCTATAGAAGCAATTGGTGGATCCGCACGTGAAGGCCAGATCGAAATGGCCGAAGCCGTGGCTAATGCATTAACGAATCGCCATCACTTAATGGTTCAAGCTGGTACCGGTACTGGAAAATCTCTTGCCTATTTAGTTCCGGGCATTGTGCATGGGCGAAAAGTATTGGTTGCAACTGCAACCCTTGCCCTACAGCGCCAACTTGTAGATCGCGATCTACCTGCCGTTGTTCCTGCACTTGAAAAAGAGCTTGGCCGCGAGATCACATTTGCAATCTATAAAGGTGTTGGCAATTACGTTTGCCTTCAAAAAATGAATAGTGAAGATATCGATCCAGATGCCGAGTTAGTCATGGATGTTTCATCATTAGAAAAAGATGCAAAACAACTGATCGCCTGGGCAAAAACACCAGGAGTCACTGGCGATAGAGATGATGCACCAGATGTAGACCGCAGAGTATGGGCCGCAAACAGCGTTTCAGGGCGCGAATGTGTAGGGGCCGATGTCTGTGCCTTTGGATCAAAATGCTTTGCTGCCAATGCAAAAGCGAAGGCTCAACTAGCCGATATTGTCGTTACAAACCACACTCTTCTTGCCATTGAAATCGTTGATTCCCATCCAATTTTGCCAGAGCGTGACTGTGTAATTTTGGATGAAGCCCATGAGTTTATGGATCGAGCCACACAGGCTGTTACCGATGAATTGACTTCAAATCGAGTTCTACGAGCTGCTGCAATGGCAAGAAAATTCATGCCGGGCAAGCTTTCAGATTCTTTCCATAAAGCTGCCAATGATTTTCATGAGTCTATGGTTGATTATGGTGAATCAATTAAGTTGGAAGCCTCACCTGCATCTCGATTAGAAGAGATCCCACAATCACTTGAAGCACCAATCCGCAAAGTTTTAGAGACTGCCAAAGCAATAACTGCATATCTTTCTGCAGATGATGAGATTATTGATACAGATGCTTTAGCAGAGCGCGCCCGAGTAAAAGGTGCGGTCAATGAGATAAGTACGACGGCAGCAACAGTTCTTAAAATGGGTGATGGTTTGGTTCTTTGGTATGAACCAACATATTCAACCCTTTATTTGGCGCCGTTGTCGGTATCAGAAGTTTTACGTGAGAACTTGCTGACAAAGACCCCTGTAATTGCTACATCTGCAACGTTAACAATCGGCAAAGGTTTTGATTCGATGGCCAAAAGTATTGGATTTCTCATTGGTGGAGAGTTAAATGCCGATCTAAACGATGACGAGATTGATCCTGCAAATCTTCAAATGCTAGATGTGGGATCACCATTTGATTTTGCTAACCAAGGCGTTTTATACATGCCTAAGCATTTACCAGAGCCGGGCAGGGATGGCCCTAGTCAGGAAGTTCTAACGGAGCTCGGTGAACTCATTGACGCCGCTGGCGGTCGAACCTTGGCATTGTTCTCTTCATGGAAGGGAGTTGAGGCAGCTGATGCTCATCTTCGAAAAGTATTAGCTGAACTTCCCATCAAAATCATTACGCAAAAACGTGGCGATGCCGTTGGTCCACTTGTTGCGCGCTTTGCAAAAGATGAAACATCAATTTTGCTTGGAACAATGTCGTTGTGGCAAGGAGTTGATGTTCCTGGAAATAGTTGCATCTTGGTAGCAATCGATCGAATTCCCTTCCCTCGCCCAGATGAACCAGTGATGAGTGCCCGCGCAGCTCAAGCAGATGCTGCAGGAGGAAGTGGCTTTATGCAGGTCTCTCTTCCAAGGGCAGCTCTGCTGTTAGCCCAGGGAACGGGAAGATTAATTAGAAGTGAAAATGACAGGGGAGTTGTGGCGATCTTGGATTCACGGATTGTTACTAAACGCTACGGAAGTACTCTGCTTAACTCCATGCCACCTCTCTGGAGAACTTCAGACTCTGAAGTTGTGCGGGAATCATTGCGCAGACTCGCACAGAGCATGAAAGACTAATCCCATGCCACGTATTGCAACACAAAGACTTGCCCAGCACCGTGATTGGCGCAGGGGCCAACTCATTGACGCCGCCGCAAGTATTGCCATGGAATCGGGCGGACAGGCAGTAACTGTTGCAGCCGTTGCCCAACGCGCAGGCCTTTCTAGAACTTCTGTGTATGAGTATTTCGCAAGTAGTGCAGATTTAGTTGCAGATTTAGTTATCGATGAACTAAATGGCTTTGCACATTATTTAAACGATGAAATTGCGCAGGCAAAATCACCAAGTGAGTGTGTAGAACTCTGGATTAAGGCAGCACTGACTTATATTGCAGATGGGCGCCATTTACTTGCAAAAGCATTAAATGCAACAACTCTTCCACAAGAGCGGGCACACCAGATTAAAGTCGCCCACCGCGGACTACTTGCACCGCTGATGGATTCGCTAGAAAAACTTCAGGTCGAAGATGTTCAACAGGCCCTGGCCTTTATTCAGGCAGTAACTGATACTTCTACAAAGCGGATTGAATCTGGCAACAATGCAGCAAAAGAGATCGAAAAAGCTACAGCATTTTGCCTTAGCGGGCTAATTTCAATTTAATTTCATTCACTTTTTTGTGGCTCAGATGAGTGAGCCGAAGTTAACGTGGGTCAATAAAACTATTAAGCAGCTTCTTAAGCTCTGGCCAAGAGTTTCTAAAACTTGGATGAAGAGTAAGCGACTCGACCTGATCAATCTCTACCCACCTAAGCTCATGTGATTCATCGTTTACTTCATGTGCAACCAGATCATCAGTAGCCCTAGCTAGAACCGTTTCATATTTCCAATTTCCATGATCATCACAAAATGTATGAACAGGAGTTAGAAGTTTGACATTAATGCCAGTCTCTTCTATGGCCTCACGGTAGGCGCCTTCGATTGTGCTTTCATGGGAGTCTCTTGCTCCTCCTGGAATTCCCCATGTGTCACCGTTATGCACCCATGGCGCACGATGTTGTAAAAGTATGTGGCTCTGGCGAAAGATAAGAAGTCCTGCTGCTCCATGAATTCCCCAATGCTTATTTCCACAGTTGCATTCGATCCAGCCATCACCATCTCGTGAACTCATGGGCTAAGCCTGTCATAACTATCCACAGTTAGCACCGCGGGCAAAGTTGTGCGCTGATTGCACATTTATGGTGACCGCCATGAAGCCCTTAATTATCTGCCTATCTATCATTCTTTTTCTCGGAGAGAGCACATCTAGCGCCATTGCAAATGATTGTAAAGAAACTGCCTGCGTCAATGTGTATACAGAGAATAATCAAATAATTATTGAGGCACGAAAAGGGGACAAAACTGTAAAGAAAACTATTGCGCAATCTCCGAAAAAACCAGTGATCAAGGCAAAGCCAACAAAAAAACCGATCCCATTCTTTCTTCTTCCAGAGCCAAAGAAGTCAGTAGCCAAGAAGCCAATCATAAAGAAACAAGTGGTCAAAAAACCTGTCGTCAAAAAGCCAGCTAAACCTAGAGTTAAAAAAGCCGTCACTAAAGTTAATTTGAGCGATCGGCTAACAAAATTAGTCCCTACTGCTGGGGTCGCCTACCAACCAGAGTTTGAGCCGTTAGTAAATGTTCCTGTCTACTTTTGGTGTGATCTTCCAGAGTTGTTTCAAAGCCGAGTTGAGATCATTGGCGAGATTATTGATGTGACCTTGCGGCCATCCTACGTGTGGAGTTTTGGCGATGGCTCAACTTTTACTACGACAGAAAGTGGCGCTCCCTACCCCCATGGCTTGATCCATCACAACTATTCCAGGCCAGGTGCCTACGTAGTCACACTTGCCACCACTTGGAACGGCACCTATACCCACAACGCACAACTTCGAGCAGTCACTGGCAAAGTCGTAAAAATCTCAATTGCCGGTATCAACATAGTCACAGCTCCTACTACCTTCAAAGGATAAATCACAATGACAACTGAAAATACCTACGTAAACATCACAGCGCTACCACTTGCTACTGATTTAGAGTTTATGAATTCAGTGCAATCGTTTTTGATAGATGCAGAGAGTGCAGAACTCAATCTCTTGCAACGGGAGGGAGCAACGGCAGTGATCGATTTGGCGGTGCAGTTTTCTCAACTGGGAAAGGGGAGTGACATTGAGTTAATTTCACAGGTGATAGGTCGACTTTCAGATGTTCAAGTGCGTGATTTTGCTTTGGGATCTCATGGAGAGAAAAGCTTTGATACTTATTGGAACATGTGGCTCTATCTGCTAAAAGTTGCACCCGATGGTTTTATTGCACCCGTTGCCTGTTTATTTGCCACATTGGCATATGAGCGCGGTGAAAATGAACTAGCTTTTCGGGCCCTAGATCGTGCGAGCATCGATGCACCACGTTATGCACTCACTGTTCTTTTGCGCAGAGTATTTGGCTCCAACTGGCCCGCACATGCCTTTGCCAGAATGCGGGTGGAACTGCACCCCAAGGTAACGGCTGGGATTTTTGGGCAGTAGTGGCTAGAATTAGCACTGTTCACGAGTCCTACGTATTAGCCCCGGCTTAGTAGGCGGCAACCCTCCACCGCGGCGGGGTGCTCCGGGTGACGAACAGGCCAGGTAACTGGCAAGTGCGTGAAGGAAGATTTTCCAATGACAACTTTTCACAATTCAACTTTGTACTCGAAGGAATTTCCTTGCCTATGAGTACCGGAGCTTGGTTAGAAACTCATGATCCCGGTGAAAGAGTTTTTCTCTCAATCGGTGATCTTGTACTTGAAAGCGGAGAAGTTTTACCTGATGTTGTCATTGCATATCAAAGCTGGGGAAAAATTAATGCTACCCAGGACAATGTCATTCTTATCAATCACGCATTAACTGGTTTTCCTGATGTTCCTGGGTGGTGGCCATCAATGGTCGGTCCAGGATTGCCTTTTGACACAGATAAATACTTGGTTGTTTGTCCTAACGTTATCGGTGGTTGTCAGGGATCGACAGGTCCTTCATCTCTTGCACCAGATGGCAAACGGTGGGGCTCTCGTTTTCCAGCGATAAATATCCGCGACATGGTTGCTGCAGAGGTGGCATTTACAAATGCCATGGGGATTAAAAAATATAAGTTGGCAGTTGGTCCCTCACTGGGAGGAATGCGCGCATTGGAGTGGGCGATCCAACACCCTGATCGAGTTGGCGCAATTTGCACGATAGGTTCATCGGCCGTTGCTACGGGAGATCAGATTGGAACAGCATCTATTCAAATTCGTGCAATAAAAACCGATCCACATTTTAATAACGGTGATTATTACGAACAGGAAAAGGGACCAGAAGAGGGAATGGGCATTGCCCGTCGAATTGCGCACCTGACTTATCGCACAGAGGCAGAGATGGACATCAGATTTGGGCGACAGCTTCAGGGAGATGACACAGGCCGTTATGCAGTTGAGTCTTATCTAGATCACCAGGCTGAAAAACTGTGGAAGCGATTTGATGCAAACACCTACATTGCTTTAACAGAGGCCATGAATAGCCATGATGTGGGTCGAGACAGGGGCGGAGTGGCCGCAGCCCTATCTACAATCAAGATTCCCGTGATCGCTGTTGGAATAGATACGGACAGACTCTTTCCTGTGCGGCTTCAGGCCGAGATAGCCGAGCTAGCACCGGTTGCCGAGCCCATGGTGACCATCACGAGCCCATTTGGCCATGATGGCTTCCTTGTTGAGGTTGAAAGCGTGGGAGAGGTCATTAGACAGGCATTAAAACTCTCTAAATAGCGGTTTTGGATGTGCATTTAGGGTCAAAACCAAATTATAATATAGCCATCGCATCAGCCGAGTGGCTGAGAAAAAACCAAAGGACAATTGTGGCTGTATTTAGTGCGCTCAAAAACAAGGTCAAGCCTAAGGCTTCTGCAAAAAAGACTGCTGCGAAGAAGGCTGTTGCAAAAAAAGCACCAGTGAAAAAAACTTCAGCATCGAAATCACCTGTTAAGAAGGCAACTGTAAAGAAATCTGCCACTAAAAAGAGCGCTCCAGTTAAAAAAGCACCAGTAAAGAAAATAGAGCTGAAAAAAGATTTGACGGCAAAAGATGTTCAAACGATTGTGGACACAAAAAATGCTGTACTTCGCCACAATGAAGTCTTAGCCGAACTTGAATTGCGTGGAATTACATCCATCAACAGAATTCCAAAAAAGGTGGATAAAGATTTAGTAGATGAGGCGCGCTCGCTGGCTGCGCAAGTTCCATTGATGATTGAGAAACTTCGTAAATCTGGACTGGGTTCACCTTCTCGTATTTTGAAAAAATCAGAGTATGAGTTAATCGCTCCAAAGGTCGAGCCAGTTAAATCCACTTCCCAGACGTTTGATGCTAAAACTGGAAAAACAGTTGTAACCAAAATTGATGGCGAAGATGTAGAGCTAGAAGAAGTTGAGTTAGAGGATGTAGAGACTTTAATCAAGGAAGTTGTCGAAATCATCGACAGCGAGGAAGATGAAAAGGGCAATCAGCCACGTGTAGTAGATCTTGCCGATGAGGCCACCCAGGGCAATGAAGAGAACGCATTTACCCTAAAGGCATCAGAAGAAGATGATGCTCCAGTTCAAACAGTTATGACCGCTGGTGCAACGGCTGACCCTGTTAAGGATTACCTAAAGCAGATCGGGCGCGTGGCACTTCTTAATGCAGAACTTGAGGTAGAACTTGCTACTCGAGTTGAAGTGGGCTTATTTGCTGAAGAGAAATTGAAGCACGAAAAGAAGTTGGACAAAAAATACAAGAGAGAACTCGAGTTCCTTGTTGAAGATGGAAAGCGCGCCAAGAATCACCTATTGGAAGCAAACCTTCGTTTAGTGGTTTCGCTGGCAAAGCGTTACACGGGTCGAGGAATGTTGTTCCTAGATTTAATTCAAGAAGGAAACTTGGGACTTATTCGCGCCGTTGAAAAGTTCGACTACACAAAGGGATACAAGTTCTCTACATATGCAACGTGGTGGATCCGTCAGGCTATCACTCGTGCAATGGCTGATCAGGCTCGAACGATCCGTATTCCGGTTCACATGGTTGAAGTCATTAACAAGCTCGCTCGCGTGCAGCGTCAGATGCTTCAAGATCTTGGCCGCGAACCAACCCCAGAAGAGTTAGCAAAAGAGTTGGATATGACACCTGAGAAGGTTGTCGAAGTCCAAAAGTATGGCCGCGAGCCAATTTCTCTTCACACTCCACTGGGAGAAGAAGGTGACTCTGAATTTGGTGATTTGATTGAGGACTCTGAGGCTGTAGTTCCTGCAGATGCAGTTTCTTTCACATTGCTCCAAGAGCAGTTGCACTCAGTCTTAGATACGCTTTCAGAGCGAGAAGCAGGCGTAGTTGCTATGCGTTTTGGATTAACAGATGGGCAACCTAAAACACTTGATGAAATTGGAAAGGTTTACGGCGTAACCCGTGAGCGTATTCGCCAAATTGAGTCAAAGACAATGTCAAAGCTTCGCCACCCTTCACGTAGCCAGGTGCTGCGAGATTATCTAGATTAAAAACTCATTTCTTATGAGCGAGAATGCGAAAGTATTTATCAATCCTAAAAGTGGTTCGATCCGCATAACAGGAACGATTGATGTTGTTGATTCCGAAGGAAACATCACAGATACTCTTGAAAATCCAAAGTTTTGTGGCTGCGGGCAGTCAAAAGAAAAGCCCTTCTGCGACGGATCGCACAAGGGCCTTCTTGAAGAAAAGTAGTTTTAGTTTTTAGATTCGATGAGTTTTTCTGATTCATCCTGAATCTTGGCGGCAATCGGCTTTAGCTTTTCAGCATATTCCTTACCGTGGTGGGCGCAGAACATGAGCTCTCCGCCGTTGAGAAGTACGGCTCGCACGTATGCTTGAGCGCCGCAACGGTCGCAACGATCTAGGGCGTTAAGAGGTACTGATTCAAGCAACAACTGTTCTGTCATATCTCTCTCCGTTTCCGTGTACTTCCAACTTTTACTTCCTTACATGGAACAGGAAACCACATATATTTATTCCCCGCTCGATTTAATCTAGAATTTATAGATAAATTACGCTGAGAAAAGCC
>WLEB01000027.1 GCA_009704505.1 Actinomycetota bacterium
GCAAGCGGCGCAGATTCACGATCTGCAGCATGTAGATACTGACCTAAATCATTTGTACCAATTGAAACAAAGTGGCAGACCTTTGTAATTTCATCTGCAAGGAAAACCGCTGCAGGTACTTCGATCATTACGCCAGCTTTTTCTAATCCATATTCTTTGGCCATTGCAACAAAGTTTTTTGCCTCTTCTGGCAATGTGATCATCGGTGCCATTACCCAGACTTCAGCCTTAGTCGCCTTTGCTGCAGCTGCAATTGCCTGTAACTGTGTGCGCAGTAGGTTTTCATGTTTGTTGATTGTTCGATACCCGCGAACACCTAACGCAGGGTTTGGCTCATTATCAAATGAAATAAAAGCCATTGGCTTATCAGCGCCGGCATCTAATGTTCTGATAATAACTTTTTGATTATTAAATGGAGTAAAAAGCTGCGTGTAAATTGCTGTCTGCTCTTGAAGAGTTGGCGCATCGTTACGGTCCAAATACAAAAGCTCTGTGCGAAGTAAACCAACACCATCTGCTCCAGCTGCTACTGCAGCAACTGTGTCTTCGACGCGACCAATGTTTGCATAAATTGGCACAACAACATTATCTGTTGTGATGTAGCCATCTCTAGACCTTGTAACAGTTTTTGATTTGCGGGCTTTAATCTTTTCGATTTTGTTTTCAATCGCTGCCTTAACAGTTGAATCAGGGTTAAATACAACTTCACCTGTTGTTGCATCAACTGCCACAGTTGCATTTGGTGATGCGATAGCGGCCTGAACAACGCCAGGACAGGCAACAATTGCTGCTATTCCATTTGATCTAGCGATAATTGCCGTGTGGCTTGTTGGCCCGCCGCCTGCAGTAACAATTGCCAAAACTTTATCTGTCTCTAAATCTGCAGTATCTGCAGGTGAAAGGTCTTGTGCAATAAGAACAGTGGGAACATCAAAGTGAGGAATCTCTGGGTATGAAATCCCTGCGATCTCACACAGCACGCGATCTCTGATATTTGCAACATCGCTCACGCGCTCTGCTAAATAACCACCGGAGGCGGTTAATAACTCCTGAAATACCTCTGTTGCTTTAACAATTGCATAACTGGCCGTGCGGCCACCTGCAATAAATGCTGCCGCCTCTTCTGCGATAGCTGGATCAGTTGCAATCTCTGCCATTGCAACCAAAATTTCGTGCAGCTCGCCAGTGGTGCGGCCAGCGCGTGCATCTAAATCTGCGCCCACTCTGGCAATTGCCTCGGTTAAAAATTGTGTTTCTTGCTGAGTGCTTAACTGTGATTGCTGTGCATCTGCAACAGGAATATTTGTGTTGAGCAAAAAGAATGGGCCAATTGCTGCACCAGAACTTGCGGGTATACCAGTGAGCATTGTGATCGGATGTCCTTTTTTGGGTTGTTGGGGGCTTCTATAGGGAAGCGATGAGAGCATCTAAAAGTAGTGCACCATCATAAAAGTCACAGAAGTTTAGATCAATAGTCAACGAAATATTTTTTGTACTTTCGCTGTCATAACCAATCGTTAGTGAGGTAACTTGATTTGGAAATAGCAAGGGGGTAGCAGAACTCATGGAATAAGAGGTGAGGTCAAAAATTGTTGTGGTCCCGCCGCTGAGCATTGCAATCGGTACCTTGCCATTTTTTGCTGCATCAGATGTAGTTGTAACCAGCGCTCGCAGTTGATCAATATTGATTAAGTCAGGATCTCTAAAGACAGGCAGTGCACTTCCATATTTGGATTCAATGATTAAGGAAACACCAATGTGTTGATGGGCTGCTAAATCTGGTCGTCCGCGCAAAACTTTGGCCCAAGCAGAAATTAACTGCGCATGATCAAAGTTTGCATTCGCGCGGCGATTAAATGAAGCTTGCGCAATACCGCGAGTCATTTCAATTCCCTTTGCGATAAGGGCTTTGTTTGCTGCTTGACGCTTTAACACAGCTGGATCTAATTGTGCGGAGTTCACATCAGAGAATGTGATTGTTCGATCTGGCCCTGTTGGATGCACAGTGCGAAGATCAATTCCACGGTTAGCAGCTTCTACTCGAGCTTTAGGAACAGCTTTGACGGAAGTATTAACAATTATTGGTGCAGCAACTGGTGCTACTGGAGGAGGAGTAATTACGGGTGCAACTGGAGGAGGAGTTGGTGCAACCGGTGCTGGAACTATTGGAGCAACGGGAGCAGGTGCAGCAACAGGTTCTGCCACCGGTGCCGCAGCAACAGGTGCGGCAGCATCGCCACCAAAATCAAAGGCCATTACCTCTGTTTCTGTCAGCATGATTAAAACTGGCTTACCAATTTCAATCACATCACCTGGGTTGCCAACTAAAGTTTCAATAACACCATCTGCAGGTGCTTCAACTTCCATGTCGATCTTGTCAGTCATTACTTCAAATAAAACATCACCAGATTTAACCTGATCGCCAACTTTTACATGGAAAAGCAAAAGCTCTCCAGTTTCCATGGTCATGCTCATCTTCGGCATGACAACGGGATATTTGAAACTCATCGCCAGTTTTTAACAATCTCTCGAGCTGCAGCTTCAATATCTTCGATCTGAGGAACTGCAGCTTTTTCCAACTGTGGTGCATATGGAATAGGAATGTTCATTCCGGCCAAACGCTTAATTGGTGCGATAAGCGAGCCAAATGATGAAGAACCAGCCATCTGGGCGATAACTTCATTGATAAATCCTGCATGTGCTGGACCTTCTTGAACAACCATAAGGCGACCAGTTTTTTCAACTGACTCATAGACAGGTTGCATATCAAGTGGTGAAATTGTGCGCGGATCAATGAGTGTAATAGAGATGCCTTCTGCTGCTAACTTCTCGCAGACTTCATAACTCTTGTTAACCATAATTCCTGTTGCAACAATTGTTAAATCTTTTCCTTCACGAACCACTTTGGCAACACCCAAAGGAATTCGCTCTGCACCTTCTGGCACAGGATCTCTACCTGGGATCTTGTAGAGAAGTTTGTGCTCTAAGAAGATAACTGGGTTTGGATCATCAATTGAAGCAAGCAACAATCCCTTTGCATCTGCAGGATTTGATGGCACAACAACTTTTAATCCAGGAACCGATGCAAACCATGGCTCTAGATTTTGTGAGTGTTGAGCCGCAGCACCTGTTCCAGAGCCTTGCGGTGTTCGTAAAACCATTGGCACATGCAGCGCGCCACCTAACATGAAGTGAATCTTTGCTGCTTGGTTTGCAATCTGATCCATTGCTTGTGCTGTGAAATCTGAAAATTGAATTTCAACAATTGGACGCATTCCAGAAAGTGCGGCACCTACTGCAGCGCCAACAATTCCAAGCTCTGCAATTGGAGTATCTAGTACGCGCTCTGATCCATAGCGGTGGTACATATCGCCAGAAACACCAAATGCACCGCCATAAATTCCAACATCTTCGCCTAGTAAAAATACTTCTGGGCGCTCGTCAAATGCGATGCTCATTGCTTCACGAACAGCCTCTGCCATTGTTAACATGCGATCGCTCATGCTGACACCTTCTTAAATACTGCATCGAGCAAGCCAGCAGGATCTGCAGCTTTTGCCTTTACAGCCTCATTTACTGCAGCGACAATCGCATCTGTTGCCTCTTGCTGAATCCCATCGCACTGCTCTTGAGTTAATTTCTTTTGCTTGATCGCACGGGCGATAAATTTTGGAATGGGATCTAGAAGACGCCACTCTTCGATCTCTTCTTTTGTTCGATATAAGTTCTTATCAGAGCGTGAGTGACCTTTCCAGCGGTATGTCTCGGCAACAATGAGCGTTGGTCCTTCGCCTTTTCGCGCGCGATCTACTGCAATCTGGGCAGCTTCATAGACTTCTACAACATCATTTCCATTGACATTAACCCCAGGGATTCCATATCCCTTACCGCGGTCTGCCAAGTTATCGATTGCAAAAGCTTTTTCTGTTGATGATGACATTCCATACTTATTGTTTTCACAAAACAAAATCATTGGCAGTTTCCAGATTGCAGCTAGATTAGCTGCTTCGTGGAAAGCTCCTTCATTCATTGCGCCATCTCCAAAGAATGAAACAGCAACTGTTCCCTTTTTCATCATCTTGGAAGCAAGTGCGGCGCCAGCTGCGATAGGAATTCCGCCGCCTACAACTCCGTTTGCGCCAAGGTTTCCTGTTTCAACATCTGCAATGTGCATAGAACCACCGCGACCGCCGCAGTAACCAATCTCTTTTCCAAGAAGTTCTGCAATCATGCGCGTAAGGTCCGCGCCTTTTGCAATGCAGTGACCATGTCCGCGGTGAGTAGAGGTAATCTGATCCTGAATTGTTAGCGCCATGCACATACCTGTTGGAGATGCTTCTTGACCGATTGATAAGTGCATCGTTCCGTGCATCATTCCGCGGCCAAATAAATCTTCTACTGCCTCTTCAAACTTTCTAATGCGGCACATGTATAACAATGCATGGCGTGCATTTTCAGTAGAAGCCAGTGGATGGCCCATCAGTAGGGGATTTGCGCTCATTTTCCAACCTTCACATTTGTTCACATCACTGAGTAGATGTTCCTATTAAACACTACCAATGAGCCCGTTACGATAGGCCAATGAAAGAATTTCGCTCTGTCGTTGCAGCTGCCGTAGGCCTGCATGCTCGTCCGGCCGCTCTTTTTGCATCTACTGCAAAGGGTTCGGGAAATACGGTTCGTTTAGCAAAGATTGTCGATGGCACGCCAACCACCCCTGTTGATGGCGCAAGTGTCTTACGAGTGATGACACTGGGAGTTAAGTGTGGCGATGAAGTTCTTGTAACAGTAGAGGGTGAAAGTGAAGAAGAGACTTCTGCCAAGTTGCAAGAAATTGTTGAGAGTAACGATCATTGAATTCTAAATTACGAACCGGCATAGGAGTAGATGCTCACCAATTTGGTGATAGCGGGCCACTTGCGCTCGCAGGTTTGGTTTGGCCAGAAACAAAAAAACTAGTGGGACATTCAGATGGCGACGTTGTCGCACATGCAATCTGTGATGCGGTTTTATCTGCATGCCAGTTAGGCGATGTCGGAAGTTTTTTTGGAGTCGATAAGCCCGAGATGGCTGGAGCATCAGGTGTTGTAATGATCTTTGCGGTAAGGGATTTTGTTACAGCAAAAGGTTTTGCCATCAACAATGTTGCTGTGCAGATTGTGAGTAACTCACCAAATATTTCATCTCGAAGAGATGAGGCAGAAGATGTTTTAACAAAATCTTTAGGCGCACCTGTCTCTGTTTCAGGAACAACTTCAGATACCATGGGCTTTACGGGCCGCGGTGAAGGTGTGTATGCAATTGCAACTGCGTTGGTGCAGATTCCGTGACGCTACATTTATATGACACAGCAACACGTGAGGTAAGTGAGTTCAAATCACTGAAACCTTCACAGGTTTCGATCTATGTTTGTGGAGCAACCGTGCAGGGACCGCCCCATATTGGCCATATTAGATCCGGAGTGAACTTTGATATTTTAAGACGCTGGTTAATTTCATCTGGCTATGCAGTTACTTTTGTTCGAAACGTTACAGATATTGATGACAAGATTTTGCACACTGCAAAGCACGATGAAATGCCTTGGTGGGCAGTTGCAATGAAATATGAGCGAGTTTTTACCGCTGCTTATGCGCAGTTAAACATCTTGCCACCAACATATGAGCCACGTGCTACGGGCCATATCACCCAGATGATTGAACTGATGCAAAAACTTATCGATAACGGCGCTGCATATGCACCGGGTAATGGCGATGTTTATTTAGAAGTTCGAAAGCTCAAGAGTTATTTAACTCTGTCTCGGCAAAAAATAGATGATTTACAAGCCGCTGCAGATGCTGATGAAACAAATAAAAAAGATGTTCGTGACTTTGCGCTATGGAAAGCTGCAAAACCTGGAGATCCTTCCTGGCCAACACCATGGGGACCGGGCCGACCAGGATGGCACTTGGAGTGTTCGGCAATGGCACATGCATATCTTGGGGAGACATTTGATATTCATGGTGGAGGTTTAGATTTAGTTTTCCCACACCATGAAAATGAGATCGCTCAATCAGAAGCGGCTGGATATGGATTTGCTCAGCGTTGGTTACACAATGCATGGGTAACGCAATCTGGTGAAAAGATGTCTAAATCTTTAGGTAATTCATTGCAAGTAAATGAAATCTTAAAATCTGTCCGCGGCATAGAACTTCGTTGGTATTTAGGTAGCGCTCATTACCGTTCTATGTTGGAGTATTCACCGGCGGCGTTAGAAGAGTCGGCAATTAACTTTCGCCGGATTGAAAGCTTCTTGAAGCGTGCAAAAGAGATGATTGGTGAAAAGCCATCATTAAAGTTAAGCAAAGAGTTTACCGATGCGATGAATGATGACTTAGCAGTTCCTGCAGCGTTGGCATCAATTAGTGAAAATCTTCGCCTCGGAAATCAAGCAGTAACTGACAATGATAAAAAAGCAGTTGCAAAAAATGCCAACGAGATTCGTGGCGCGTTAGATATTTTGGGATGTGACCCATTTGATCCTGTATTTGCTCAATCAGGCGGTGCGGATTTAAATGCAGCCTTGGATGGAGTAATTAAAATAGCCCTTGCAGAGCGTGCATCGGCTAGAGAGCGCAAGGATTTTGCCGCTTCAGATGCAATACGTGATGGACTTGCTGATTTAGGAATTACAATTGAGGACACTGCTCAAGGGCCTCGCTGGTCTATCAATTAAGTACTGAAACGAGAATTAAAAATGGCTGGCAATTCATCCCGTAAAGGCGCTGTTCGCCAATCAAAAAAAGGACCGTCATCAGGTACTGGTGGAAACAACAAGCGACGTCTAGAAGGTAAAGGTCCAACTCCAAAAGCAGAAGATCGTCCTTACCACGCAGCAGCAAAGCGCAAAAAAGCTGCAGAGAAAAAAGAAGTTCGCTCACCTCGCATGCCAAAAGGTGATCGACCTCGTGGCGAAATTGTTGCTGGCCGTAACGCGGTTCTGGAAGCGCTACGTGAAAATGTTCCGGCAACAGAGCTTTTAGTTGCACGCAGTATTGATGTTGATGATCGTGTTGCAGAGAGTTTAAAACTTGCACTCCACCAAGGACTTCAAATTCGCGAAGCACATCGCGCAGAGGTTGAAGGCATCTCACCTAATAGCCAAGGAATCATCCTTGCTATCAAACCTTTTCAATATTCAAGTTTTGAAGAGATTCTCTCTCGTGCAAAACATCCCTCATTAATTGTTGCTTTAGATGGTGTAACTGATCCACGTAACCTTGGCGCGATTATTCGAAGCGCAGCGGCATTTGGCGCAGCAGGTGTAATCATGACCGAACGCCGCGCAGCAACAATGACAGCATCGGCCTGGAAATCCTCTGCTGGGGCGGCTGCTCGTTTGCCGATTGCACAGATTACAAATCTTGCCCGCACGATTGATGCTGCTAAAAAAGCCGGCATGTTTGTTGTTGGATTAGATGGCGAATCAGACGATGATATTGCCTCAATGAAAGTTGCAACTGAGCCATTGATGGTAATTGTTGGTTCAGAAGGCAAAGGTCTTGCACGTTTAACCAAGGAAAAATGCGATCTTGTTGTTTCAATTCCAATCAGTGCGACAACTGAGTCATTAAATGCAAGTGTTGCAACATCAATTGCACTCTTTCATATTGATCAAGCACGTCGCGCTCAGTAAAAAACAGTTAAATCAAAAAGGGTAAAAAATGAAATACCAACGATTTATTGCACTCGGTGATTCATTCACCGAAGGTATGTGTGATGAAAAACGATATGGACAGTATCGAGGATGGGCAGATCGTGTTGCCGATGTCATGGCAGCCAATCAACCTGGATTTCAATATGCCAATCTTTCAATCCGAGGAAAATTGCTCAAGCAAGTTATTGATGATCAGTTGGAGCCGGCTTTAGAACAGGTAATTGATAAGACGACCTTAATTTCATTTCATGCTGGGGCAAATGATGTAATCAGGCCAAAATACAATCCAAATGTAGTTCTACCTTTGTATACACAAGCTGTTCGAAAGATTGCTGCTTCGGGTGCCACTGTTATGTTATTTACAGTCTTAGAAGATAGTGGAAAAGAAGGACGCCTTGCAGAATCATGGAAGCAACGATTTAAAGAGTTTAATGAAAATGTTCGAAAGGTTGCCGCAGAAGTTGGAGCAATTTTGTGCGATGGTAATCAAGAAGAATCTCTCAAGGATCCACGCTTTTTGGCATTTGACCGCCTACATTTAAATCCAATGGGACATGATCGGGTAGCCCAGGCGGTTTTAGAAACAATTGATCTTCCATTTGATCCAACATGGCGCACTCGATTAGAACCTGCAGAACCAACATCTAAAATTGTTCAAACAGGTGTTACAACTTTGTGGTTTGTTACTTTTGCACTGCCATGGATGTGGCGACGCGCACGAGGTAAATCTTCAGGTGATGGGCGAACCTGCAAGTATCCCCATGCAATTAAGTGGCCGCTTGCTCACTTGGATTAATTCGATTAAAAGAGGCTGATTTGCTGGATTTTCACATTTAGGCCAACACTGCCATAATTGCCTCTGCTTGATTTGGGGAAACTCAAAAAGCAGGCCTCTCTAGCTCAGTGGTAGAGCAGCGCACTTGTAATGCGCAGGTCGTCAGTTCAATCCTGACGGGGGGCTCGTTTTATTGTTTGTGGCTTTTAAATAATCTCTGGATTTACGCGTTTAACTGGAGCGTAGGTAATTGGATAACTTAAATCCTCTAAGAAGGCAACCATGATTGCATTAAACAGTTCTGGCTTTTCTTTTACTAAAGCATGAGATGTGCCTGGCAGTACTGCAAGTTGTCCAAGCGGAATCGATTGATACACATGCGCAGTATGCGACAAAGTAACAACATCATCATCGCCTGAAACAATAAGTACTGGGCATTGAATACTTGCTAGCTGCTCATCTGAAATATTGGGCTCTTTCTTCCAAATCTCAAACATCCTCGTCGTTTTTTCTAACAACGTGTGTGGTGCATCAGGGGAAATCAATGTGTATTCAGCAAGATCATCCTCGCTCACCATTGGCTCTCCCATATCAAAATCAACACCCGAATAATGTGAATTTCCACCGATTGATACAACTGACTTCACAAGATCAGGTCTGGCAATTGCAACCATCAGGGCGATGATCGCACCATCGCTATATCCCACTAAATGCGCAGGAGTTTTTACAACATCTTCTAAGTATGCGATTGCTTCTTTTGTTTGAAAATCAAAGTGCAAACTTCCAGGTTGGTCTGCCGTGAAGCCATGTGCTGTTCGATCATATGCATAAACGTGGAAATCATCTTCTAGCGCAGGAACAACCAAGTAGTCCCAACTAGATGTTTTACTTAAACCGCCGTGTAATAGAACTACAGCTTCACCATCGTTTTCCCACTCATAACCATAAATATCATGGCCACGAAGATTGATGTATTGCGGCATTTACACAGAATCCATGATGTGGCGATTGCCTCGATCAAAAGTTACGTAGTTCCAAGTCCAGTCTGCAATTGTTCCAATTTTATTGCGACCACCTAATAGATAAAACAGGTGAAGGAAAAGCCATGCAAACCAAGCAGGGATGCCCACCAAACGGAATTTCTTGACTTCTACAATCGCTTTATGTCGACCGATTGTTGCCATTGATCCCTTATCAACATATTTAAATGGCTTTAACTCTTGTTGTGTAGATAGGCGCTTAATCTGTTTTGCAACCCATCTACCTTGCTGCATTGCAACAGGTGCAACCATTGGCAAGAAGCGACCATCTTTTCCGGTAAATCCAGCAACATCACCAATTGCAAAAATATGCGGATACTTTTTAACCTGCAAAGTCTTTTCAACATCAATTCTTGTATTGACTATCGGTAGATTTAAAATTGATGCAGCTGGCTCACCGCGCACGCCTGCTGCCCAGATGGTTATTTCGGATTCGATAGTTTTTCCATCTTGAGTTGCAATTGAATCAGCCTTGATCTCTTTGACGGCGGTGTTTGTATAAACCTTGACATCTAGTTTTTCTAGATCTGCTTTTGCATGCTCAGAGAGCTTGTTTGAAAACATTGGCAAAACGCGAGGACCGGCTTCGATCAGATTAATCTGAATTCTCTCTGCTGCGCGCGCTTGGTCATTTTTTAGCGGACCTCGAACTAATTCAGCAAATGCTCCGGCCATCTCTACGCCAGTTGGACCGCCACCGATTACTGAGATTGAAAAGACTGAGTCATTTTGATTGCTACATAGCTCTTCAAATGAGCGCATTACCTTTGCTCTAATTGTTGTGGCTTCATGGACACTCTTCATTCCAAGTGCATGTTCTACAACTCCAGGAATTCCAAAATCTGTATTGGCAGAACCCAAGGCAACAACGAGGTAATCAAAATCTAAAACCTGCTTGTTATCTAATGTAAGAGACTTCTTGTCATGATCGATCGAGACTGGTGAACCCATCTGAAACTGAACATCGGTTTTGCGCAACGCACCACGGATTGGGTGTGCCACGTGATCTGCAGCTAATCCAGCCGTTGAAACTTGGTAGAGCAATGGTAGAAATGTTTGAAAGTTATGTCGGTCAACAACTGTGACGCTTGCAAAATCTGCCAATTTTTTGGCAGCGGTCAGTCCACCAAATCCTGCCCCGAGTATTACTACTCGTGGCTTCTGACGTGTGTTTTGCATGGGTTAAGTCTAGGCTTACTAACATGAACATGCACAATCAACGGAGAAAATTCCTTGTAACAGGGGCTTCTGGATATGTGGGTGGGCGATTAGTCAGAGCCCTAGTTGAAGAAAACTGCGATGTTCGAATTTTAGTTCGCGATGCAAACAAAGTTATTGATCAACCGTGGGCTCCTTGGGTGGATATACACACTGGAAGCGCCGAAAGCTACGAAGATGTTTTTGATGCATTGATTGGAGTTCACACCGCTTACTACTTGCTCCACTCAATTAATCTTGGGCCAAACTTTAATCAAATTGAGGCCGATATGGCTCGCAATTTTGCAAAAGCCGCCGCCGATGCAGGGGTGCAGCAGATTATTTATCTAGGTGGAATTGCAAATGATAAAAACATAAGTAAGCACTTGTCATCACGAGCAATGGCTGGAGAACAGTTGGCCTCAACTTCGGTTGCAGTCATTGAACTTCGAGCAGGAATCATTATTGGTTCGGGCTCTGCCAGCTTTGAAATGCTGCGGCATTTAACGCATCGCTTGCCGCTCATGACAACGCCAAAATGGGTAAGCAATAAAACACACCCCATCGCCATCCGAGATGTTTTGTACTACTTAAAAGCCGCAGGTCAGTTAGAAAAACCAGTAACACAAGTATTTGATATAGGTGGCCCTGAAGTTTTGACTTATGCCGACATGATGCAAAAGTTTGCAAAGCTATCGGGTTTGCGAAAACGATGGATCATTAAAGTTCCTGTGTTAACACCAAAACTATCTAGTTTATGGATTGGGTTAGTAACACCGGTGCCAACTGCACTTGCTAGACCGCTAGTTGGATCACTAATTAGTGAAGTTGTGGCAGATCCTGCAAAGAGCATTGATGGATTAATTCCAAAACCAGATAATGGTTTATTAGATGTTGAAACTGCAATTAATTTAGCGCTGTCTCGAACAACAACTCACGGCGTAGAGACGCGATGGTCAGATGCGACTATGCCAACAGCGCCTTGGCAAAAAGCACAAGGTGATCCTTCATGGGCAGGTGAAATGGTTTTCAAAGATCGCAGAGAAGCCACAACAGAAGTATCTGCCGACTTAGTGTGGAAACAAATCGAATCCATTGGCGGTGACAACGGTTGGTTCGGCGCCGATCTACTTTGGTATGCGCGTGGATTATTAGATCGTGCATTTGGTGGAGTTGGTTTGCGTCGTGGGCGTCGTGATCCTGATTTTTTACGTGTTGGTGAATCTCTAGATTTCTGGAGAGTTGAAGAGTTAGAGCGCGGCAAGCACCTAAAACTTTATGCAGAGATGATTTTGCCGGGTAAAGCATGGTTAGATTTTCGTGTGGAAGAAGTTGACGGAAAAACTCATGTCATTCAAGAAGCGATTTTTTCTCCGCGCGGACTTGGTGGACAGTTGTATTGGGCAGCAGTCTCTCC
>WLEB01000028.1 GCA_009704505.1 Actinomycetota bacterium
CTCTTCAAGTAGGCGGTTATAAATCTGGTCCTTCATCTTGCTATCTGAATCCACGTGATTGCCTCCCGTAATTTTTTACCTGTAGTGACCTTAACAATTAAGCGCTCTAAATGCTTCCCGATTACGGCATAAACGTCTGTGAACTATGTGTTATCCAAGCGTGATCCACGCGTGAGCCATGCCTGATCTCTGCAGTGTTCGCTGAGGGCAGATTCGAAAAGCTGCGACTAAGCCTGCTCGACTAGATCTGCAGGATCAGCCTTTGGTGCAAGAGCCTCTAGATCAACAACATTGCCTGATGCATCTTTAACAGTGATTCGACCCAGCACAGATGCCAACGCTTTTGCCCGAGTTACCTCTGCAACTAACTGCTGTATCTGTCCTGCTTTTTGTAACTCTTCTGCAAACTGTTGTGGCGCCATTCCATAGCGCTGTGATGTGCGCACTAAATACTCAGTTAATTCAATCTCAGTGATCTGAACATCTTCGGCCTGAACAATTGCATCTAGAAGGAAATCTGATTTAAGAGATGATCGAACCTGGCCATCTACCTCTGCGCGGTGTTCGGCATCTTCCATGCGGCCTTCACCTTCAAGGTGATCATTTACTTCTAGTTCTACCAAATTATCTGGAACTGGAATCTCATTTTCTGCCAACAGTTTTTCAACTAGGCGATCTCTAGCCTGTGCGCCCTGTTCCATTTTTTTCACGCGCTCTAGGCGAACAACAAAATCCTCCCTAAGTTCGGCCAAGGTATCAAATTCAGATGCAAGCTTTGCAAAAGCATCATCAACTGGAGGCAGCTCGCGCTCTTTAACGGCCTTAACAGTTACCTTAACTTCGCCCTTTTCTCCATCTTGCTGTCCAACAAGCTTGGTATCAAACTGCTTAACTTCATTAACTGCCATACCAACGAGTGCATCATCTAATCCGTCGATCATCTTTCCTGATCCAACTTCATAGGAAATCTCATTTGCCTGACCGCCATCAACTTCGGCTCCATCGATAAATGCCGTCAGATCTAGCGTTGCAAAATCGCCAGTCTTCACAGCTCTTTCAACTGTTGTAAGCGTGCCAAAGCGTGTGCGAAGTGACTCAATCTGCTCATCAACATCGCTGTCTGCAACTTTGACATCGTCTACTTCAATTGTGATCTTTGAGAAATCAGGCAGCTTCACCTCAGGTCGAACATCTACTTCGACGGTAAAAACTAGCTTCTCGTTATCGACAAACTCTTTAACATCTACTTCTGGGCGACCAATTACAGCTACAGAGTGCTCTCTTGCAGCTTTGCCGTAAAACTCTGGCAATGCAGAGTTAATCGCCTCATCAATTACTGTGCCACGACCAACTCTTTGATCAATCATTGATGCAGGTACTTTGCCCTTGCGAAAACCGGGAATGCTTACCTGTGTTGCAACCTTTGCGTATGCGTTGGCAACGTGTGATTCAAGCTCAGAAAATGCAACTTCAACATCTAAGCGAATGCGAGTTGGAGATAGAACCTCGACTGAACTTTTCACCAATTACTCCTCATAGGTTCCATTTAAAAAAATTCTGGTCGGGGCGGGGAGATTCGAACTCCCGATCTCCTGCTCCCAAAGCAGGCGCGCTAGCCACTACGCTACGCCCCGAGGCGCAAAGCGAGAGTCTAAACCAGATTTCCTACTCTGATTACCGACCTAGTACCTTTAGCCCTAACACCTGCGGGTGTAGCTCAATGGTAGAGCCCCAGCCTTCCAAGCTGGCCATGCCGGTTCGATCCCGGTCACCCGCTCCAGTTTATTTATCCGATAGCCCCTACTTTGTTTATCAGTGCACGACCGCTGAAATTAAGTGCGTCTGCAGATGTGGAACCGTTAGCATCAGTTGAAGTCAACTTCAGGGTCGTCAATCCTGTACAAATAATTCGGCCAATGATTAAGAATCCAATGTGGCGATTGCTCGCACCATTTATCAAGGCATTCGAGTCACTTGCAAAAGTTCGATAATCCAATGAACCTCCGCTTGATGTTAGTTGCATGCCAATTGTCATTAAGTCAATCGCGTTTGGAGTGAATGTTCCATCTATCATGATTTCAAATGTGTATGAGCCAGCCAAAAGGTTGCCAAATGGAGAAGAATCGCTGTGCCCTAACACATCTGCAGTCATCAATGACCAATTCCCAATGTCTACAAAGTATGAATTTGAAATTCCGTTTGCACCCGGGGCACCGGGTGCACCAGCAGTACCAGGGATTCCAGGAGTACCAGCAGTGCCTGGTAAGCCATTAGTTCCTGCAGCACCTGGTAATCCATTTGTTCCTGCAGCACCGGTTGCACCTTTTTCACCATTTGCACCTGGCAAACCACGGGGTCCAATTAATCCCGCTGCGCCAGCTGTACCTGTTGCACCAGTTGAACCCTGAGCACCTGGCGCAGTGGGATTTGCCTTTGTTGGCAAAGGACGCAGGGAAGTTGTTAGTTTCCAAACTCCATTAGTTTTTGGTCCGTAGAGATTTGCATTCTTTGTATCGATGTAAAAGTCTCCGTTTATTCCAATACTTTTTGAGGGAATTCCGGACCCACTAAGAATTGTGTTAACTACTGTTGATCCTGTTCGACCTGCAGCATTATTTGAAAGCTTTGGTGCTGCGATTGCAGAAGGTGCTATCGCAAGAACTAGCACCACGGATAAAGCTATTAACCCTTTATTGGTTTTCATAAGCCACCGAATTTCATTGAGGAAACCCAGTCTCGACCCCTATTTTAAGTAAGCGAATAAGGAGTTCCTACGCACAATCACACGTGCGCACGGGATTGCCCTATCATCCCTGATTTCAAGACTCATCGGATTTTAAGGTCCACCTATCACTTTCCACAGTGAACTGCTGTTGATTAAGCACTAGTCGATGACACCTAGTCAAAGTCTCTAAGTTGCTTCCTCCTAAAGGTAAGAGAAAGACCCGCCACGTGAGAAATCACAGGGCGGGTTTTTCTTTGCCCATGGCAAGATATCCATATGCGCATTCATATCGGTAGTGATCATGCAGGGTTAGAGTTAAAGGCAGCACTTGTCGATTACTTAACTGGCAAGGGTCACGATGTTAAAGACCATGGACCACATGTTTATGACGCAGTAGATGACTACCCAGATTTTTGTATCCCAGCAGCCATAGCAACAGTTGCAGATCCTGCATCACTAGGAATTGTTTTAGGTGGATCTGGAAATGGTGAACAGATTGCAGCCAATAAAGTAAAAGGCGTCCGCGCGGTGCTTGCCTGGAGTATTGAAACAGCAAAGCTAGGGCGAGATCACAACAATGCAAATGTCATTGGTATCGGTGGCCGCATGCATAGCATCGATGAATGCAAAGCAATTATTGATGCCTTCATCCAGACGCCTTTTTCAAATGATGAGCGCCATGTTCGCAGAATTAACAAAATTGCAGCCTATGAAAATCAAGGAAAGCTCTAAGGGCGTTTATTGCGCCACGTAATACATATCGTTGACTGCGTGATCCTTATCAATTCCCTGATCTTCAAAGCGTGTTACTGGTCTCCACTCTGGCTTTGGGATCACTCCCCCAGCAAATAAATCTGAGTTGGAGAAAACCTCTTGGATCGAGGTTGCATAAGGCACCCAATCCGTTGCAATATGAATGAAGCCGTCCTTTTTAAGTTTGGGATGAATCAGCTGTAGAAATCCATCATTTACTATGCGGCGTTTATGATGTTTTTTCTTGGGCCATGGATCAGGAAAAAATAGATGGATTCCATCTAGGCAATGGTCGGCAAACATGTGCTCCAAAACAACGTGCACATCGTCTTCAATAACTTTCACATTAGCCAGCTTGTCTTCATCAATTCTTGAAAGCAGTTTGCCAATCCCAGGTGGGTGAACATCAACTGCGATGTAGGCATTGTCTGGATGGTTTTTTGCAATGATCGCTGTTGCCTCGCCCATTCCAAAGCCAATCTCCATGATTGTTTTGTCGGCCCTTGGAAAGATCGCCTTGAGATCGATAATCTCTTGTTTAAATTCAATTCCATGAACCATTTGAAGAGCCGTTTTTGCTTGGCGCTGTGCAACGGTAATTCGAGAGCCTCGAATACTGTAACTGCGAACCGTTGGGCGTTCCATGGGCTAACTCTGTCATGGTTGGATTAGAACCTACAAAGCCTCGAAGGAGTCACAAGTGCCTGGACTGAATTTAAGCCGTGCTGAAGCAAAAGAGCGCGCTGAGCATTTATATGTCCATAGCTATGTTGTGACACTAGATGTAACCAAAGATGATGAGGTTTTCTACTCAAAATCTGAGGTTAAGTTTTCATGTAATCAAAAGGGCTATGCCACTTTTATAGACGCAGTTGGCCGTTCTGTAATCAGTGCGACATTAAATGATCGCCCTGTTGATACATCCAACTTTGATGGTGAGAGCATCTTTCTAACTAATTTAGAAGAAGAAAATCACTTAGTCATTGAAATGCAGGCCGAGTACTCCAAATCAGGCGAAGGGTTGCAGCGCTCTGTTGATCCATCAGATGGTGAGGTCTACCTCTACTCACAAGGTGAGACTGCCCATATTCGAAACATGTTTGCATGTTTTGATCAACCAGCATTAAAGGCAACCTTCACGTTACATGTGACAACACCTGGGCACTGGCAGGCTGTTTCAAACAATCCAGTTGAATCAAAAACCGTAAAGGGTGAATTTGTTGAGTGGAAGTTTTCAACCACTCCGAGAATTTCTACATATTTAGATGCACTAATCGCCGGGCCATATTCATCTGTTCATGATGTGTATAAAGGCGTGAAAGAGATTCCGATGGGGATCTACTGTCGCAAATCGATGATGCAGTACTTGGATCCCGATGATATTTTCTTGATTACAAAGCAAGGTTTTGAATACTTTGAAAAGACATTTGGTCTGGCATATCCATTTGAAAAGTATGATCAAATCGCAGTCGTTGATTTCAACTTTGGCGCCATGGAAAATGCAGGAGCTGTTACTTTCCGCGAAGATGTTTTAGTTTTCCGCAGCCATGTTCCAGAAAAGGCATACCTTGCACGGGCAAATACTATTTTGCACGAGATGGCCCATATGTGGTTTGGAGACATGGTCACCATGTCATGGTGGGATGACTTGTGGCTCAACGAATCATTTGCTGAATGGTCTTCTTATTTAGCTTTATCTGAAGGTACTCGATTTAAAGGTGCTTGGTCAGAGTTTAACTGCGCCCGAAAAAACTGGGCCTACCGCCAAGATCAACTCTCTTCCACACATCCCATCATCGCCGACATGGTTGATATGGAAGCGGTCAATGCAAACTTTGATGGAATTACCTATGCAAAAGGTGCATCTGTCTTACATCAACTAGTCGCACACGTTGGGCGCCCGCAGTTTATTGCCGCGCTGCAAACCTATTTTGCAAAGCATGCTTGGGCCAACACAACTCTTGATGATCTATTGGTAGAACTTGAAGCATCAAGTGGTCGCACATTAGATGCATGGGTTAAGACCTGGCTACAAACTGCCGGAGTAAATACTCTGCGACCAGTTTTAGATATTGAAAATGGTGCTTATTCAAGTATTGCAATTGCACAAGAAGCACCACTTATTCCACAAGGATCAAAAGAGCTACGTCCCCATCGCTTGGCAGTTGGTCTTTATGACATAACCGGTGATGTGTTAAAACTTCGTAAATCTGTAGAGCTAGATGTAGACGGCGCGTTAACTAAGGTTGCAGATTTGTCTGGTGAAAAAACCGCAGATCTTTTGCTGATCAACGATCGAGATCTTTCATATGCCAAACTGCGCTTTGATGATCGATCTGTTGCCACTCTTAAATCACACCTTGGCGCACTCAGCGATGACCTTGCACGAGCGCTATGTTGGGCAGCAGTCTGGGACATGCACCGTGATGCAGAGATCTCAACTGGTGATTTTATGCAGATCGCTTTTTCAGGACTAAAAGGTGAAAGCGATGATGCCATCGTCTCTATTGTTTTAAGCCAGCTGACTACATCTGTTGAAGCATTTGCAACCGATGCAAACCGTGATGCATACCGTGAGAAGTTAGCAGATGCGCTGTGGCTATTGGCAAAAGACTCAAAGTCAGCAAGTGATCTGCAGTTGATCTATACCCGTGCTTTTGCAGCAAATGCTTTTACAGAAGATCAAATCTCTAGCCTTCGCGAAGTTCTTAGCGGTTCTATCTCAGGATTAAAGGTTGATGCCGACCTGCGTTGGTACCTACTAATTGCTCTTACAGAACGTGGCGCAACGACAAAGAGCGAGCTAGAGGCAGAACTTACAAAGGACAACACAACGACAGGCAACATCGCCTTTGAAACGGCCCTTGCTGCATTTCCAAACTCTGATGCTAAGGCATATGCATTTAACAAAGTCCGCGATGAGTCTGCTGCAACCTCTATCCGCTCCGCGCTGGTTTCTGGATTTCAGCGACCATCACATCGCCATCTCTTGACACCTTTTGTGGATCTTTACTTTGACTGTTTGTTAACTGAATGGGATTCAAAGTCCTATGAAGGTGCGGCAAAGTTTGTGACTGGTATGTATCCAAGTTGGGTTGTCAGTGATTTAACAGTTGAAAAGACAAATGCTTGGCTAAACGGCGCCGGCAAAGATGCACCGGCTGTATTGCGCAAACTTGTTAAGGAATCTCAGGATGGCTTAATACGTGCGCTGAAAGTTCAAAAACTAGATAAGTAGCAAACTAGTTACTCAATGTGAGTAACAACAGATTGACCAGCTTTTCTCTTCTTACGTGGCATCACGGCAACGTATGAAAGAAATGAAATCACTACAAACATAACTGTTGGAATAACTAAAAATGTCACCACGGTTTCAAAAACGCTAATTCCTGGGCCAGGTAAAGATCCATCTTCAATTCTGTACATGGGTGTAAGTGTAATTTACTTATGCAGTAGCTGCAGCCACACCAAATGGTTCTAAGTACTGCAACCATCTGTGATCTGTGCGACCTGTTCCCAGAATTCTCCATGCTGCGCCAACTGGTTCCCGTGGCAAAGTGCGCAGGCGCCAGCCCATCTCTTTTAACTGCTTATCTGCCTTTAAGTGATTGCACTTATGGCAAGCAGAGACAACGTTTTCCCAGTTATGGCCACCGCCACGACTGCGCGGAATCACGTGGTCAATCGATGTTGCCGGAGCAGAGCAATAAACGCAGCGATTGTTATCACGGGCAAAAATTGCGCGGCGAGAAAGTGGAACTGCGTGACGATATGGAATACGAACAAATTTATTGAGGCGCACCACGGAAGGAAGTGCTACTTGCCCACCAGAAAAACGGAGCACATCACCGGAATCTTCAACCATAGTGGCGCGGTGATTTAAAACAAGAATGAGCGCACGGCGATCTGTAACAACACCTAATGGTTCATAAGTGGCGTTTAAAACCAAAGTACGCGACATACCTGCTCCTGATCTAGCGCGTGGCTCGCACCGATTGGTTTATCTTGCACCAAAACACCCGAGCACGCATGCATTTAATCGCAGTATTTTGGTAAATGTTTGGATAAAGTCTCGTCATTATGAATGACTCCTTGCGTAACTTCCTCGAATGGATGGCCGGGACTCCCCTTCGAGTCCTGATCATCCTTATATCGGCCGGATTGGCCCAAGCCTTTGGCTCTAGAGCGATCACGCGCGCCATGAATAGATTAGCAACGGCTGATTTACTTCCAGGTCCGCGCAATATTGTTGCTAGACAAAAAGAGCGAGCAAGCACAATCGGTGGAGTTTTGTCTGCCACATTAAAGGTTGCAATATGGATTATCGCAATTGCAATGGCCCTAGGTGAGTTTGGATTTGATTTAGGACCACTGATTGCATCCGCAGGTGTTGTTGGAGTTGCCCTGGGCCTTGGAGCACAGACTCTAGTTCGCGATGTTTTATCTGGAATCTTTATGCTGATCGAAGATCAATATGGAGTCGGTGACGAAATAGAAGTTCTAGAAGTTCAAGGCATCGTTGAAAAAGTCGGCCTTCGTGTAACCACTGTAAGAGATGGTTCAGGCACGCTTTGGTATCTGCGAAATGGTGAGATCCTAAAGGTTGGAAATCAATCTCAATCTGGTTGATTAACCATGGCATCTGCTGCCAGCTCTAAGTAGTCCCACAACTGTTCTTTTAAATCTTCTTTAATCTCAACACCATCTACTGCAGTGCGCATTGCACGCAACCACGCATCTCGCGCGGCCGTATCAATTGAAAATTGACTATGTCGCATTCGAAGTCGTGGATGGCCGCGATTTTCTTGATACGTAGTTGGCCCGCCCCAATACTGAGCAAGAAACCATTGCAACCTCTGGGCCGCGCCCTTCATATCTTCATCTGGATACATAGGCCGCAATATTGGATCTGTAGCAACAACTGCATAAAACTGCGACGTTAAATCGGCAAAGAATGCATCTCCGCCCACTTGTTCATAAAAGCTACTCATCTTTGCTCATCACCATACTTATTACGCAGATTTGCGTGATGCCCGGCTCATTTTGATGGAATACATTGCAAGAATTGAAATAGGAATGGATGAGATAAAGCAGAGCCATCCGTAGCTAAGCGTTCCGATGATGACACCTGCTAACGCTCCGCCACCCGCGCCAGAAAGATTCATTACAAGATCACTTGCACCCTGTGATGAGGCACGGGTTTGAATATCAACGCTTTCTGACAAATACGCCGAGCCTGCAATTAATGTGCAAGACCAACCTAAGCCCAATAAAAACAGCCCAACTCCTAAAGTGATTGCATCATCTGCTCTAGCTGTTCCTGCAATCAGGGCCGCTGCAAGCAAAATTGAAAAGCCAATCTGAATTACTCGCACACGACCAATTCGATCGCTAAGCGCGCCGACAACTGGTGAAAACACATACATTCCAAGTACGTGAACGCTAATGACTAATCCAATGACAGAAAGTGTCACATCCACATGAGTCATATGTACTGGTGTCATCACCATTACAGAGACCATGGCGACATGGCCAAATGCTATGGAGAGAATCGAAAACAAAGCCTTGGGATTTTGTCGAATATGAGCAAGTGCTGCTTTAGTTGATTTCTTCTTTGTCTCTACTGAGTCATTTCTGTGAGCGACTAAATATGGATCTGGTTTTAAGAAAACAAGAATGACAAGTGATGCTAAAGCCAAAGTAGTCATAGAAACTATATAGGGACCAACTAATCTGGGTAATCCAAATGCCTCTGCAATGTTGCCTGAAGGTTGCATTAAGTTAGGACCAGATACCGCGCCAATAGTTGAGCCCCACACAACAATGGAAAGTTGCTTTGCCCTTGTTGAATCTGTTGCAAGATCAATGGCTGCAAAGCGTGCTTGATAACCGGCCGCAGATGCAGAGCCAACTAAAAATGCTCCCATCAAAAGCAGTACAACGTTATTGAGCGTTCCACCGGTGATTGCAATAATCGAACCGATTGCACCTGTTGTATATCCAGTAGATAAAGCTAAACGTCGCCCGCCTTTTGCAGTCAATCTGGCTAATGGAAGCGCCATGGCAGCAGCTCCTAGAACCGCGCTTGTTCCGGCCAAACCTGCCAGAGTTTCAGAATCTGTAATGGATGCAACTAATAAAGATCCCGCGGCAATTGTTCCGGCGATACCAACGCCATTTAAAACCTGTGAGAGAGCAAGTGTCTTTACAACTTTGCGTTGAATCTCAGATTCACTTACTTCAAGGTTAGGCATTAGTAAATCCTACTGCTAGCAAGAGCAATTCCTTCTTACCGCGTTGACAGTAGGCCCTTACGCGCCGCTTGTACTACTTTTCTAGATACTTAGTCAGGAATGTGCGCTCATTGTCAGTTAGTGGTCGTGATTTCTTAGTCTCTAAAGAAACAGCAACTTGAACACTCTTTACGCGAGCAACTAGTACGCCTTTATCAAAGATCTCACATGTCATTACAAATGAAGAGTTGCTAATTGAATCTACCCACAAAATGACATCAACAAAATGTCCACCAACATAGATAGGTGCGATGAAATCTACTTCTGCCCGGCCCACAACCATTGCAATAATCGATGGTGGTTCGTCTTTGCCATCAAATTGCACAGTAGACCACTGAAATCTTGCCTCTTGTGCATAGACCAAATACTTAGCGTTATTTACATGTCCAAATGCATCCACATCATCCCAGCGGACAAACTGCTTACATTCATACTTCATTATCTGTTCAACTTTCTATGTTCAATGACTAACGGGTTAGTTTTCTATATGTCATGCGATGTGGACGAGAAGCTTCGGCGCCCAATCGGTCGATCTTATTTGCTTCATAACTTTCAAAGTTTCCTTCAAACCAAAACCACTTTGCATCTCCTTCATAGGCCAAGATGTGCGTAGCAACACGGTCCAGGAACCAACGATCGTGAGAGATCACAACGGCGCATCCAGGAAATTCCAGCAACGCATTTTCTAACGATCCTAATGTTTCAACATCAAGGTCATTCGTTGGCTCATCAAGTAACAACAGGTTTCCACCTTGTTTTAGCGTTAGAGCCAAGTTCAAACGGTTGCGCTCACCACCAGATAAAATTCCGGCAGCTTTTTGCTGATCCGGACCTTTGAAACCAAAACAAGAAACATATGCTCGAGATGGCATCTCTACTTGGCCAACTTTAATAAAGTCTTGGCCATCAGAGACAACTTCCCACAATGACTTCTTAGGATCGATTCCGCCACGGCTCTGATCCACATATGAGATCTTTACTGTCTCACCGATCTTTACTGTTCCAGAATCAGGTTGTTCCATTCCCATCAAAGTCTTAAACAATGTTGTTTTTCCCGCACCGTTTGGACCGATGATTCCAACGATTCCGTTGCGAGGTAATGTAAAGGACAGGTCATCGATTAAAACGCGATCGCCAAAGCCTTTAGTTAAATTGTTTACTTCGATAACAACATTTCCAAGACGTGGACCAGGTGGAATCTGAATCTCTTCAAAATCTAACTTGCGAAGCTTGTCAGCCTCTGATGCCATCTCTTCATATCTTGCAAGACGGGCCTTAGATTTTGCTTGGCGTCCCTTTGCATTTTGGCGAACCCATTCGAGCTCTTCAGTTAAACGCTTTGCACGCTTTGCATCTTTTTGTCCCTCAACTTTAAGACGGGCTGCCTTTGTTTCAAGATATGTTGTGTAGTTACCTTCATATGGATATGCGCGACCTCGGTCTAACTCCAAAATCCACTGGGCAACGTTGTCCAAGAAATATCTATCGTGCGTAATGGCCACAACAGCGCCTGCATATTTGTTCAGGTGTTGTTCTAGCCACAAAACAGATTCTGCGTCCAAGTGGTTTGTAGGCTCATCAAGGAGCAATAAATCTGGAGCCTGCAGAAGAAGTTTGCACAAAGCAACGCGGCGCTTTTCACCACCAGATAAAACAGAGACATCAGAATCTGCCGGAGGGCAACGAAGTGCATCCATTGCCTGCTCTAGCTGTGAATCGAGCTCCCATGCATTGCGATGATCAAGTTGTTCTTGAAGCTCACCCATTTCGGCCAGCAATTTGTCATAGTCGGCATCTGGATTTGCCATCTCTGCGCTGATTTCATCAAAGCGCGCAAGCATTGCAACAGTTTCTGCAACGCCTTCTTTAACGTTATCAATTACATTTTTTGATTCATTAAGAACTGGCTCCTGCATCAAAATTCCAACTGTGTAGCCAGGAGTTAGATATGCCTCACCATTTGATGGTTGCTGTAATCCGGCCATGATCTGTAAAACTGTTGACTTACCCGCACCATTGGGACCAACCACACCAATTTTGGCGCCGGGATAAAACATAATCGTGACGTCATCAAGGATGACCTTGTCACCGTGCGCTTTACGCGCCTTCTTCATCGTGTAAATGAACTCAGCCATGGAATGAAACCTTAGTGGAAGTGGCGGGTAGACTTAGCATTGACGACCCACTACAGGCGCCTGTAGCTCAGTCGGATAGAGCACCCGCCTTCTAAGCGGGTTGTCGCAGGTTCGATTCCTGCCAGGCGCGCATGGCTAATGAACAAGCAAA